>NZ_JAQVNX010000093.1 GCF_028702905.1 Methanofollis sp. | reverse complement strand
CGGAGGCGGCGATGACCTCCGCCACCCCCTCCTCGGTCTTGAGCGAGGGGTCGACCTCCGCCCAGAACGTTTTTGCCTCAGGCGAGGGGTCGGCGGTGAACCAGACCGCATCGGAGACGGCCATATATCCGCCATCTTTCAGGTATTCCCGCCAGTACGAGAGGCCCTTCTCAAAGCCGATGATGAAGATCGAGCCCTCGGCCCAGATGAGGTCGAAAGAATTTTTCTCGAAGGGCAGGGCATCCATCGAGGCCCTGACCGTCCTGATGCGGTCGGCGACCCCGGCCTCCCTCGCCCTCCTCTCCAGGTCGGCGAGGACAGGGGGGTGGACGTCGACGGCCGTGATCCTCGCGTCGGGGCAGAGGCGTGCGAGGGCGAGGGTCTGCATCCCGGCCCCGCAGCCGATATCCAGGACCTCCGGGTTCTCGGGGAGGTCAGGGATCATGCGGAAGGCGCGGGCCGTGCACTCGTCGTTGCCCGGCCCCTGCCTGGGGAGGGTCTCGAAGAGGCGGCAGATGAGGGAAATGTCCATGACCTTTCTTTTTCACCGGACGGTTTCAAAATCCTTCTGGTCGACCCTGGCACGGCCCTGCGCCTGCAGGAAAGAATCTCAGATATAAAGAGTCTGATGCCGGAATGATGCGACATCTCGCTATCGCTGGACCGCCGAGATCGGCTACTGGCTTTCGGAAAAATACTGGGGGAGGGGGATCGCGACCGATGCGGTGCGGGCGACCGTCTCCCGTGCCTTCGACCTCTACCCAATCGTCCGCCTGCAGGCCGGGGTCTTCGAGAACAACCCGGCGTCGATGCGAGTGCTGGAGAAGTGTGGGTTCATGCGGGAGGCGATCATGAAGGACGGCGTCGTCATGGACGAGTACCTCTACGCCCTCGTGAAGTAAAACCTGTAGACACACGAAGGGTTCCACAAAACTAGTGTGACATGAAATATTTGATAGAAAATTATTTGCTATACTGGTTGTTTATTAAAAATAATGTTTGGTAAAGAGAACCATAAAAAAATAATCAACAGATGTATTTATTGTGGAAATACAGGGCCACAATTGACTGATGAACATATTATTCCATACGCATTAAATGGAGATTTTATTCTTAAAAATGCAAGTTGTTCAGAATGCCAAAAAATAACATCGACATTTGAATCTAATGTTCTAAAATATATATGGGGAGATTTTAGAAATGGTGCAGGATTTCGTTCTAGAAATAAGAAAAAAAACAATAAAATAGAGATATCTATCATAAATAAAAAAGGAGAAGAAGACAAACTCATCCTTCCAAAGGATGAGCAAATGATCTATATTATTTTACCCGAATATGAAGAGCCGGGATATCTCATTGGAAAAGATAACAAAGGAGTAAATGTTGTCGGTACTACCACTTTCATTCACACCCCAAAAATGCCCATTGAGAACTTTAGGGAGAAATATGAGTTATCTGGATTTAAAATTTCAAGCACTTATTCCTATAGTGATTTCCCTAGACTTTTGATGAAAATAGCATATGGAATGGCCATTTTTCAATACGGATATGATTGCTTTGAAGAAAATTATGTGCTCCCTTACATCCTTGATAAGCATAAAGATGGATTAGGGAATTTTGTTGGAACAGCAAAAAATAAAATTATACTCCCTCAGGCGGGAATTGTGACTATTCTGCTTGGATTTGTAAACAACAGTTCAGATCTTATGGCTAATATTAAATTTTTTCCGTCTATAAAAAATGGAGAGGAAACAATGCCAGAATATCTTGTAGTTCTCGGACATTTAAAGGAACAATTTATTCCAAAAAATAAATAATGCCATCAATATGAGGCCTGGATCCATGCTTAAAATTGGGTTTTCGAGGCCCTTGTTTCTGTCAGGATGTACTTATTTTACAGCCAGGGTTAGGAACGCTCTATATTCCCTGCCCTGTGACGACCATGAAGATCCCCCATCCCCACGGCGGGTACATTTCCTGATCCGGGAGGCGCTCCAGATGATACTCGAAAACATAGGCCCCGAGATCGAAGGGAATTTTGTGAAGGTGATCGTTGTTCTGTCGAGGCCCGTAAGCCAAGACATTATGAGGCCAACGTACCGATGTGACTGCCAGAGAATTCCCGCATTTCGACGCCATCATACTCGCGGTCTGTGGGTACTGTGACTGGGAACTGGAGATGATGTTCCCACTCCCTGGGTGGCCCAAACGAGCCGAGGATCCGATCCTCCCGCGTCTTTATCGGTGATCCCTCCATGGAGGAACCGACACGTCGCCGGGCTTCAGGTCCACCCCCTCGGCACAGTCTTTGGGGTGGACCGGTTGCCCAGACTTCCACGGTGGAAATCAGCGATCTTCATCCTTCCACAGCTCCGTCTTTCTCCGGCGGGTACCCGACCACGGCGAACAGCGCCGTCGCAAGGAGGAAGATCACAGGGAGTGTTGCAAGCGTTGCCGTCAGACCGAAGTGGTCGGCGATCACGCCAGAGATCGAACCGCCGATCCCGCCCGCACCCATAGCAATCCCCATGAACAGGCCCGAGGTATCCTGTGCTCATGAGAGCCGCTCCTTTTGTTTCTCCTTTGTATCATCTGAAAGTTCCCGGATCCACGGGTCATAGACGAATTCCATTGCAGAAAAGACCCGATCGAGTACTTCCAGCTCCTTCTCTTTCAGAGGGTCAATACGGGAGGCGATCTGTTCGTACATCTCCGTGTGGATCCATTCGTGGTTCTGAAATGCGATCTGCCCTTTTCTGGTGAGCTCAAGAGCAACCTCCATATCATTTCGCAGGCCGCGAACTTTTTTTTACAAGTCCGCGTTTTTTCAGCCAGGTTATCGTCTGGGATGCAGCGGAGGGCGTTACACCAAGGATGTCGGAATGATCCGGAGGTTGTTCTCCGGTGCCGTTCCGATCGCCTAGATTGTGTGGATCTCGGATAGGTGCAGCTGGACGTCCACCCCAAAATCATGGGGCAGACTTTCCATCACGTTCATTTTGTTCCAGATCCTCAACCAGACCCTGTTAGATCGGGGAATAAAAAAGAAATATCCTCAGACATAATAAAGAACTGGTGTTCGAGATTTGATGGACAAAATAAATGGTTACGAATATGACTTTGCGATCTCCTATGCAGGAGAGGATCTCAACATTGCCAAAAGAATTAAACAGTCCATAACAGAGATATCTGGAGATTATAGTATTTTTCTTGCATCAGACGAGCAAAGTACCCTCGTGGGTAAAGATGGAGAAAAATTTTTTCAAGACTTGTTTCAAAATTCCAAACAAGTTATTGTTCTTTTCTCAGAAAATTATAAAAGAAAAGAATGGCCTCGTTTTGAATTTGACATTATCCGGAAAAGAGATGAAAATAATAGATTTATACCGGTTAAATTAGACAATGTCAATATCCTTGGCCTTCCGTCCACTGTATTCTTTATTCCTTTCTCCAATAATTATGATTCCATTGCTGATATAGCAGTTCAAAAACTGATAGCATTTGAAAAAGATAACCATGTCCCAAGAGAGACTGAATTCCAAAAAAAGAGACGAGCACTAAAGAACTCAAGAGGTTCGATTGATAAAGCATATCAGTTAATCCTTGATAATCGTGAGAGAACTCCTCTTGAAAGTATTGATTATCCCGAAGGAGATTTTCAGAAATCTTATTCAATCATTGACTTAAATGATGTATCCTATTCAAAGATATCGAGGATAAGAGCAAGGATAAATTTACCTGCCAACTTGAGTGAAGAAGCCGTAAAATGTAATTTAAAACATTGCAATGCAGATATCTTTAATAAACACAAACCAGAAGCGGTATCAATACTCGCATATTCTGATCGTGCTTCAAATTTTTTGGGATTCGATGATAAATTCAACGTTGCGTCATGTGAATTTGCTCTGTATGGTGACTGGGCTAGGGCAGAAGAAGGCTTCGCATATAATATGCCCGCAAATAAATTTGAATACAAAATACAATTAGAAATGAGTTATTTTGATGAACATTTAAAAATAATGTCTGGTTCGGAGATCGCTGAAAACCTTATTATGGAAATTTTAGATGAGAATATAATCGAGATAATTCGAAATTCTCAAGGTACGAATACTTCAGAGATTTTGAAAAAAAATGAAAAAATTAAACCAGATATAATTAGAAAAAGATTAAGGGCACTAAAAAAGGAAAATCGGATTAAAAGGGTTGGTACTAAATATAACTGGCATTGGGAGATGGTTGAAAAGTAGTGGTATTCTCTTTTGTGAAAATCTCTTTAATATTAGTGAGTTTAACTACCTCCCTTGCGATCCAGCCGGGAGACTACGTCCCCGATCCTCGAAAATCACAGATTTTGTAGTCCCGCAGCGCAAGCGTGGGGCAAGGTACGTCGATCAGATGCCTCCTGAATATATCCGCTTCAGCGATCTGTTCACGGACGAGAGAGCGATCCATAAAGCGATCCGGGTATGGAAGTTTCTGCACAGCCGAGAGTATAAGAGAAACCGCGACGGAAAAATGAAGCGATGAACTCGGGGTTACAAAAATCCGTCCGGCACCATGCCCCCTTTGCACAGCGCTATTATGACCTGTGGATGAACGCGTATGTGATGCCGGTGCTGTACAAGACCACATTTCATCGCCATAAAGAGATGATGAAGGAGATGCTTTCAGGTTTTCAGAATATTCATGCCCTCGACATCGCCTGCGGGAACGATCTCTGCGAAAAAGTCCTCGACAGGACCAATACCTGTACGGGCCTCAAAATCTCGTCGGAGAGGTTGAAAGAAGCAGGCACTCTCCTCAATGCAGAAAATATCCCCTTCGATCCGGTCAGGGGGGACTTCATGCACTTCCCTTTCAGAGACGAAACATTTCGCCATGTCATATGCTCGCTCGGGCTGCATTTTGTGCCTGACATCAGAGAGGCGATAGGGGAGGCCGGCCGGGTCATGAGACCTAGGGCGGTGTTTGTGTGCTGTTAGCCGGTGATGGAGAGTGGTCTCTTCGTCGATGTGTACTGGAGGTATTATTACAAAAAATGGCGGTTCAGTGCACCGATATTTGAAAAAGATATCCGAGAGGCGTGTTCTGCATCGGGCCTAGAATTTCGTCGCCATGCAAAGAATAGAAAACGTCTGTACTTCACGGCGCAAAAGAAGGAAGCGGTCTGACCCTATTGCAACCGCCCGACGGGAGCGTCGGCATGTGCCTCTTCAGGAAGTCAACGGCATACTCCTGCACCTCTTTTGACTCCGGGTTTACCCGGAAGCAGAGATGGGAGCCTTCCTCGACCCGGATACGTTCCGCATTCTCGATGAGTTCGTACGCACGTAGAGGGGGCTGGGATCTCCCCTCTCACAGCCCGAGGACCTCGAGCCCCCAGAGGATCCCGATCATCACCAGCACGAAGGGGACGACCACCACCCAGGGGTTCACATGGAGGTACTCGGGGACCGTCAGGATCTCGTACTCGCCCCTCCCCAGGATCCCGCCGACCAGGCGGGGGTACAGGCGGGCGAAGACCCCGGCGCCGACGACCATCCCGACCATGCCGCCGAAGAGGGCGTCGAGAGCGCCCGCCCCGACCGCACCCGCAACCGTCCCCGGACACCAGCCGAGGACGGCAAAACCGGCGCCGAAGATGAGGCCGCCTATCCCCACCGTCCCCAGGGTCACGTTCTTGCAGTGGATACGCACCATCTCCCTCCCCTTGAGGAGATAGAAACCGATCATCCCGACGATCACCGCGGAGAGCATCAACTTCACCACCGTGAAGTCCCGGAGGAGGAGCTGGCCCATGATGACGTCATAACTGGTGACACCTCCCTTCTGGAGGAAAAAGCCGAAACCGATACCGATGAGAAGGCCGATCAGAAGCTGGGCCTTCGTGTTCGCGTGCAGGTCTTTGAGCATCCCCCTCACCCGACCCCGTAGATGACCATCGCCACCGCGATGCCGCCGATGAAGAAGAAGGCCGCCGCGAGCATGCTGTTCACCGAGAGCTGGATCGAACCGCTGATCCCGTGGCCGCTCGTGCACCCCCCGGCCCACCGTGAGCCGAAACCCAGGAGAAAACCGCCGATGAGGGCGAAGACCAGGCGGACGAGGACGCCCTCGCCGAAGGTCTCCGCCCAGAGGGGCGGCACCCAGGAGAGGACGAAGCTCCCGGAGAGCGTGGCCGCGATGAACGCCCCGATGACGACGCCGGGGACGACCATCCAGGTGCCGTCGATTGTCGGGACAAACTTCCTGTAGTACGGGTGCTCCTTCACCGCCTCGCCGCGCACCGCCTTCTCCACCATGCCGCTCGTCTTGGCAAAGGCCGTCGAACACCCGAGAGACCGGTTTGCCAGGAGAAACGAGAGCACGGCCATCACGCCCACGCCGGCCCCCGCGAGGTACGGGGACCACAGGGCTGCCGTAAGATAGTCGACCATAGCATCCCCGACCATGCCGTCCCTCCAGATAGAGATGCCGCCTCACCTTCGCACCCCGCCATGCAACCTATGTATCTGGCAGGCCAACAGTACAGGGCAATGGCCCCCTTCAACCTGAGCCCCTCCCTCATCGCCCGGTATTTTTTCCATGACTGCCCGCGGTTCCTGCGGTACAGCGCGACGCCGCAGGCACGGAGGCGGGCGGAGGGCATCCCCGACGCCGTCGAGGATAAGAGCATCACCTCCCGTGTCCTCACCACGAAGGGCTTTGCCTGGGAGGACGAGGTCGTCGGCAGGCGGATACCGGGGAAGGTACTCGTCGCCGACGGGGGGACGGTCATCCACGAGCGCCGGTTCTCTGTACCCGAGAGCAAAAAAATCCTCGCCGCGGTGAGGCCGGGGACAGGGGTCTACCAGTCCACCCTGATCATCCCGGCGAAGTTTTACGAGCGGCACGGCCTCGACCCGTCGGTCTGCACCTTCAACGAGTGCCGCCCCGACCTGGTCTGGTGCGTGGACGGGGAGAAACGCCCTCTCCTCAGGGTCATCGACCTGCAGGCGACCGACCAGGTGAAGACCTCCCACCGCATCCAGGTCGCCCTGTACAGCCTCATCCTGGAGAGCGTCCTCGCGGAGCACACGATCGACCGTGCGGCCGACGGAGCGGCGGCGGGCATCTGGCTCCAGGACGCGGAGACGCCCGAGATGATCGATATCGGGATGGACACCGGCGTCCTCGCCACCTTCCTCGCCCGCGACCTCGAACCTATCCTCACCGTCCCCCACGCCGACCTCCCCTGGCACCTGAGGCCGGCATGCGAGACCTGCCCCTTCTTCGCCTCCTGCCGGAGGGAGGCGGAGGAGACAAACTCCGTCTCCCTCCTGCCGGGCCTGACGCCCGCGGGGCGCCGCTTCCTCCGCGAGAGGGCGGGGGTCGAGACCCTCGACGACCTCGACCGCTTCCTCGCCGGACCCGACGCCGACGACGTGGTCCGGACCTGCGGGTCCCTGCGGGGAAGAGGGGAGCGCCTCAGGGCAGGGGTCGGCGCCCTCAGAGAGGGGAAGGTCGTCCCCCTCGGCGGCACCTCGTCCTCCCTGCCGCGGCCTGAAGGTGTCGGCATCGTCCTCACCCTCGCCCGCGAACCTGCCGGGAAGAGGGTCTATGCCGCGGGCTTCAGGCGCTTCAAGGGGACGGCGGTGTACGGGACGCCGTACAGGGAGTGGACCTCCGTCGCCCGCACCGGGGACGAGTGTGAGGCCGTGGTGCAGGAGTTCGTCCGCACCCTCGCCGCAGAACTGGAGGAGGTCGAGCGGTTCAACGCGGGGAAACCCTTCGCCGAGAGGAAGTCCCTCCAGACCTATGTCCTCGACGACAGCGAGCGCCGCATCTTCCTGGAGGCCCTGAAGGGGTGCGACGGCCCCGACGCCGAACGCCTCCTCGCCTACTATGCCGGCGAGGGCGAGGCGGCCCGCGTCAGGTACCCGGTCGTCGTCCTCTCCCGCGTCCTTGCCGAGTGTCTCGCCCTCCCCGTCCCTGTCGCCTGCCGCCTCCCCGACGCCCTCGCCGTCCTCCTCGGCCCTGACCACCCGGCCTCCTTCAGGCCTTCCCCCCTCTTCTGGCCGGAGACAGGGAACCTGATGAAGAGCGACGCCGTCTATATGGCATGGTACGAGGGGAAGGACGAGGCAATGGAATGGATCGAGGGCGAGGTCAGGCGCCGCCTGCGGGCCG
>NZ_JAQVNX010000092.1 GCF_028702905.1 Methanofollis sp. | reverse complement strand
AAGATTACCGTGGGGCACGTGCACATGAGCGGCTGTACCGGATGCCTTGTGTCCTTTGCAGACAACTACGAAGGACTCTTCAAGATTCTGGACAACTATGCAGACCTCGTCTATGCACTGACCCTTGTGGATGGCAGGCATGTCCCTGAGATGGACGTCGCCCTCGTCGAGGGTTCCGTCTGCCTCCAGGACAAGTGCTCTGTTGAAGAGATCAAGGAGACCAGGGAGAGGGCGAAGATCGTCGTCGCCCTTGGTGGCTGTGCGGCATACGGGAACATCACCCGTTTCTGCCGTGGTGGCCAGTGGAACCAGCCGCAGATGGAATCGTTCGTCCCGATCGGAGACCTGATCGACGTCGATGTTTACATCCCCGGCTGTGCGCCGACCCCGCAGCAGATCAGGAACGTCTGTCTCATGGCGTACCTGCTCCTGAAGGGTACCGACGAGCAGAAGGAACTTGCCGGTGCATACCTCAAGCCCCTCATGGCCCTTGCAAAGCGCGGCTCGAACGCCGAGTTCAGCAGCGAGGCCTGCGGCTGCGACCTGATGGTCGGTGTCGTGAATCAGGGCCTGTGCATGGGCTGCGGTTCCTGTGCCGCCGCCTGCCCGGTCCGTGCTGTCACCATGGAATGCGGCAAGCCGCAGATCGAGCGCGACCTGTGCATCAAGTGCGGCGCCTGCTATGCCCAGTGCCCGAGGAGCTTCTTCAACTTCGATGTGATGAACGAGTTCGAAGGTATCAGCGAACTCATCAAAGAGGTCATGCAGTGAGGTGAAGAGAAATGGTACTCGGTAACTACAAGACCTGTGTCGCTGCACGCAGCACCGACAAGGAAATTCTGAAGGGAGCTCAGGACGGCGGTATCGTCACCCAGCTCTTTGCGTATGCGCTCGAAGAGGGCATCATCGACGGTGCCATCGTAGCGGGGCCGTCCGATGAGCCCTGGAAGCCCGAGCCGATGGTTGCGACCACGAGGGCTGAGCTTCTTGCGGCCCGCGGCACGAAGTACAACCTCTCCCCGAACCTCTCCCTCCTCAAGGAGGCGACCCGGAGCTATGGCCTTGACAAGGTCGGCATCGTCGGCACACCGTGCCAGATGCAGGCTGTCAGGAAGGCCCAGCTCTATCCGATCGGGATGCGCGACGTCCCTGACAAGATCGCCCTGGCCATCGGGATCTTCTGCATGGAGAACTTCCCGTACCAATCGATCGAGGCGATCGTCGAGGACCACTGCAACCAGAAACTCGAGTCCGTCACCAAGATGGACATCGGCAAGGGCAAGTTCTGGGCCTACACCGAGCGCGGTGCGGTCTCCCAGATCCCGCTCAAGGTCACCCACAAGTACGAGCAGCCCGGCTGCCACGTCTGCCTGGACTATGTCTCCAACCTCGCCGATGTCTCGACCGGATCGGTCGGCACCCCCGACGGCTGGAGCACGGTCTTTGTCAGGACAAAGAACGGCGAAGATGTCTGGGCCAAGGCCATCACCGCCGGTTGCTTCGAGACCCAGGACATCGCCGGTGTCAAGCCCGGCCTTGACCTCGTGACCAAGCTCGCCACCGACAAGATCACGAAGAACCAGAAGACGCTCGAAGCCCGTGCGTCCTTTGGCGTCGGCAAGGGTCTGCGCAACCCTTACCTCTAAATATTTTTTGCACGTTTCTCTCGGGCCGGAAGACTGCATTCCTGCACTCTTCCGATTTCCGGGTATTCTGTTCTGTGAAAATCCTTTTCTGGAGTGCCTGCTCCGAGGGACTACCTTGATTTCATGCTCGCTGACGTTCGCACCCTGCCATGAGGATGGGGACGGGATGGCAATTCCTCAAATCTTTGATTTTCGGCGTAGTCCCCCGGCGAACTGTAGGAGAAGGCAGCGGATCCGCACCTCTCCCCTCCGGGGATCACGAGGATCCCTTGGCCCGATCATAGAGTTCTCTCCAGAGCCCGGCGGTCAATCCATTTATTCCTCAAAATTCGTGGTTCGCCCCGGGGCCGTACCGGAAATATTTATATCCTGAAGGCCGGTATGGAGGGTGGGGGGACCATGAAAACAAAGATCACCTTTGAGGAGCTGGCGCAGTTGCCTTTTTTCGAGGGAGTTGCGACGCTCTCGCTTGTGAGGCGGGGCGAGATAGAGCTTTTCCTCGGCGAGGTGCCGCTGACAGTGTGGCAGGTCGAAAAAATTGTGGAGGAAGTGGTCAGGGCCCTGCAGGGGGCGCCGCAGATCGCGGAGATCTACCGGTAGATGGTGACCGGGTCGAGAGTGGCGTCGATCAGGAGGTCGAAGGGAACCTGTTCGAGCCAGCCCGCCTTCTTGAACATGCTCATAAAACAGACGCCGATCCTCTTTGCCTGCGGGTGGCGTGCGAGGAGTTCCGCCGCATCTTTTGCTTCTACCGGGACATTCGGCATCGCAAGCCCGCCCATCAGGACGACGATGGCAGGGTCTGGGCCGGCAGGCGATCCGCCGACCTGCATGCCGACGCCGGGGACGGCATGGATCGCCCGTGCCTTCTCCTCGTCGAGGTACGGCACGAAAACATGCTCGAAGGGGAGATCGCGGACGGCGAAGGCGAGCAGTTCGATGAAAGGTGTGCAGGTCCCGGGAACACCGCAGTATATGATGCGGGTGCCTTCAGGCAGGCCGGCGCCGGCAAGGTACTGCTTGAAGGGCCTGAGCATTCCGGGGACACCGGAGAGAGTGTCGGTCTTTTCCATACTTTCCGATGGGTTAGATCCTATAAATGTGTGGTGGCGCATTTTCCCGGCCCCTGTCCCTCCTATGCCGAAGCAGTCCCCCCGAGCATGCCGACGGTGAAAATGATGAGGGTTAGCAGCATGGCGGCACCGACGGCGAACAATGCACGGTCGAGATTACGCGTATCCATATTCTCATAGTCCTGTCATGGATAGATAACCCTTCCCATTTTTTGTCCGCAAGGTCTATCCCGAAAAGCGTCTAGATATGATCGATGGCAGAGAAGAGACTTGTCCGTCCGAAGAATGACCGCATGATTGCCGGGGTCTGCAGCGGGATAGCCCGATATCTGGGCGTCGACCCGGCGATCGTACGCATTGCATGGGTGATCCTCTCCCTCTTCGGCTATATCGTCTTCGGGGTCCTTGCCTACATCCTCGCCGTGATCATCATCCCCGAGGAAGAGAAAGGTGTTCTCGACGCGGATTTCACGGTGAAAGAAGAAGAGAAGGCCTGATCCTTCCCAAAATTATTTCTGCGGCGACCCGTATGGTTCAGTGTGACGCGTCGGTATGCTGCAAGAATGGCGAAGACACCCAGGTCTTTCATCAGGGAGATCCTGAAGGTTACCGGGAACCCTGAGATCATCTCTTTTGCCGGGGGTCTTCCGAACCCTGCTCTTATCAGGGTTGAAGAGATTGCGGAGGCGGCCCGATCTGTTCTTGAAACAGACGGTGCCGCCGCCCTTCAGTATTCTACGACCGAGGGCTACCTGCCTCTCAGGGAGTTCATCGCCGACCGGTACAGGCAGAGGCTCGGCCTTGAAGTTGGGCCCGACGAGATCCTCATCACCAACGGTTCGCAGCAGGCCCTCGACCTTATCGGCAAGGTCTTCCTCGACCCCGGTTCTGCCGTTGCGATCGAGCGCCCGGGCTATCTTGGTGCGATCCAGGCCTTCTCCCTGTACGAACCCCGTTTCTGTCCTGTCCCCCTCGAAGAGGACGGGCCAGATATCGCGGCCCTGGAGAGGACGCTCGGAGAGCGCGATGTCGGGCTTTTCTATGGTGTCCCGAACTCGCAGAACCCGTCGGGGATCACCTGGTCGCGGGAAAAAAGGGAGGATGTGGCCTCTCTCCTCGAAGGGACCGGCACTGTCTTTATCGAGGACGACGCCTACGGCGAACTGCAGTTCTCGGGTCGGCCTCTGCCGCCGGTGAAATCATATCTCCCCGAATCGACAGTCCTGACCGGGTCCTTCTCGAAGATCGCGGCGCCGGGACTGCGCATCGGCTGGATCTGTGCGGAACCCGGGATCCTCGATCGTCTCGTCGTCGCGAAGCAGGCATCAGACCTCCATTCCAGCACCCTTGACCAGCGGATTCTCGCCCGGTACCTTCGGGATACTGATCTCGATGCGCATGTCCGGGAGATCTGCCGGGTGTACGGCCGGCACTGCGCGCTGATGGCCTCCCTGATAGACGACCTCTTCCCTGATGGTGTCGCCCGCACAGGTCCGGAGGGTGGGATGTTCCTCTGGGTGACCCTCCCTCCCGGCCTCTCCTCGATGGCCCTCTTCGAGCGGGCCCTTGCGGAGCATGTTGCCATCCTGCCCGGCCTGCCCTTCTACGTAGACGGTGGCGGGGAGAACACGGTCCGCCTCAACTTCTCGAATGCCGATGAGGAGAGAATCGCCGAGGGGATGCACCGCCTTGCGCGGGCCCTCGGCGCATAGTTCAGGCGGTTTCCCCTGCTCCTCTGTACAGCCAGTTCCGGTAGACGATCGGTGTCACCACCGTTGTCAGAAGGCTCATCAGCACGATCGCCAGATAGATGCCCTGGTCAATGAGGTTCAGGTTGAGGCCGATGAGGGCGACGATCATCGCCACCTCGCCCCGGGGCACCATGCCGAAGCCGAGGATCAGGCTGTCCTGCCGCCCTATTCCCATGAAGCGGGCGGGAATGCCGCAGCCGACGATCTTGGTGATCACGGCCATCACCGTCAGGGCGGTGAGGAGGACGAGGATGTCCGGCGTGAGAGCCGAGAAATCGGCGAGGATTCCCAGGGATACGAAGAAGATCGAGGCGAAGATGACATGGAGATACTCGGCCCCCTCCTTCAGGTCACGGGAGTTGACGATATTGACCCCGTGGAAGGAGACGCCTGCGATGAACGCCCCGATGATCGCCGATATTCCGACGGCTTCCGCGCCGAGGGCGTAGAGAAAGGCGAACATCATCGCCGTGATGAAGAGGAACTCCGGGTACTTCCGGGAGAAGGGGGTCCGGTCGATCCATTCGAGGAGAGGGGCGACGATCTTGATGCCGGCAAATCCGGCAAGAACGATGAAGACAACGTCCTTCACGACGACCGCGGTGACCGAGAGGGGTGTGAATGTCCCGGCGACGACGTCGATGGTCATCGAGAGGGCCATCAGAGAGAGAACATCGTCGATGACCGCCGTGCCTATGATCGCCCGCGCCACGCCGGTGTCGAGTTTTCCCATCTCCCGCAGGACATTGGCGGTGATCGCAATGCTCGTCGCCGTCATCGCCGTCCCCACAAAGACGGCGCTCTCGAAGCCGTAGCCGAGTGTGGCGGTGAGCCAGTAGCCGCCAATCCAGGGGACGATGACCCCGAAAAGTCCGATCACGGCGTAGCGCAGATCAAGGATGTCCCGGAGATCGAACTCCAGGCCGATGACAAAGAGAAGGATGACGGCGCCGAGAGCGGCGAGGCTCCGCACGAAATCAGTGTACGTGATCAGGCCGAGGACGCTCGGCCCCACGATGATCCCGACCAGGATCTCCCCGATCACCGCGGACTGGTTGATCCTGGACGCCACCAGGTAGCCCGCGAGGGCGACGAAGAGGAGGAGGCTCATCTGGAACTCGATGGTCGAGGCGATTTCTGCGGACATGGGATCGATCTCGTCGTCGGCGTTTTTAACCCCGCCGGCTGTTCACCCCTCCTGCCATCCCGGGTTTTCCGCGAGGAATGCCCTCTCTTTCTCTTTCATCTGCTCTGCCGTGAAGGACGCGGGCATATGGATGCACCGGTGTTCCCTGAAGACGCCGCAGACGAATGCCCCCTGCCTCTCGTCAGCCGGGCAGGCCCCGTAAGTGCCGGCGTCGACGTCGTGGTAGACATGTTCGAGGCCCTCGCGCTCTGCGATCTCCTTCGCCTCTCTCCATGACCCTGCCATACCCTTTCCGTGCGCGGGTATTATATGTACATTTCCCGGAGCACCTGCCGGCAGGCGCCGCCGGTGCCGACGCGGCAGAGGACTGCACCCTCTGCTGTGAAACGGTACGGCAGGGGGAGAGTGGTGTCCCTTTCAGAGGCCTCGCCCCTGCCGAGGGTGATATGGGGGGAGTACCGGGCGCGCAGGAAATCGCGGGCATACGCGGCCATGGACGGTTCGTCCTCCTCTCCGTCCCTGAGGATGAGGACAGGTTCTTCGTCAACGGCGACTTCCCCGAGGGCCTTTGCCGCCGCGCGGTGGAGAGCGAGGAGCGGTCCGTCGATGGCGATGTCGAATCCCGCGACCCTCTGCCCCGACCCGGTTGTCACCGTGGAGATGCCGGTGACAGTGATATCGAGGGGAAAGTGAGGCCCGAGGCTCTCCAGAGAGATCCCTGCAAGGTCTCCCTCCGGGACCGCGGCCATCGCGAGGGTGATGTGGGGGACGGCGTCAGGCCCGAAACAGATGGTTCTGTCGCGTGAATGGCCGACGAGGAGACGGTTGATCCTGGCCGCCTCGTCCCTGATCCCGGCAGGGAGGACGACCGCGATATCGACGGTGAGAGGATGCGCATGGTGCATGAAGAAGGGTGGATCGCGGGGGTGATATGCCTGCCTCAGTCGGCAGAAAGATAACCAAGTCCAGCATATAGCTAACCACAGGAGTTACCCATGGAAAGCAATACTCTCTATGTCGGGAATCTCAACTACGAGACAACCGAAGAACAGCTCACCGAACTCTTCTCTGAATACAGCGAACCCACCTCCGTCAGGATCATCCCGCGCAAGGGCTTTGGTTTTGTTGAGTTCTCCTCCCCCGAGGAAGCCGAGAAGGTAATGACCGCCCTGAACGGCACCGAGTTCATGGGCCGTGCCCTGCGTATGGATGAGGCGAGGCCGCGTGAGCCCCGTACCGATTCCCGCAGATACTAAGAATACTCCTTGCCGGGGACACCCCGGTCTTTTTTTCCGGGGATAATCCCCCGGAAAAGTTATTCCTGCATACCTTCAGGTTTCGGCTCTTTTGAGATCGAGGTCTTCTTCGCTCATGGCAGGAGACGTATCTTTCATTCTCCGCTCTATCCTGATCGTCTTCTGTTCGGGTACGGGAAGGCAGAAGAGACGGTCGTGAAGGGCGAGTCTGCCGTTTCTCTCCGTCCTCATTTTCTGACCGTGTTCTCGCGTTTTTCCCGCCGCGCCGCCACCCATTTCCAGCCCTCCCCTGCAATGAGGAGGGGCAGGCCGATGAGGACGAGGAGGGCCCAGTCTCCGACATCGAGGGGGACGGTCCTGAAGGCCGCCTGGAGGACGGGGTGGTAGACGGCCGCCACCTGGAGGGCGAGGCTCCCTGCGACCGCTGCGACGAGGTACCTGTTGGAGAACGGCCCTATCTCGCGGAGGGTCGACGAGAAGGACCTGAAGTTGAAGACATTGATCAGTTCGAAGACCACGAAACCGGTGAAGGCGAGGGTCCGGGCTCTGTCGAGGTCGGCCCCCTGGAGGAGGGCGAAGATGAGGAGGACGACCGCCCCGATCCAACCGCCGATCAGGAGGACCGCGGCCATGGCGCGGGAGGAGAGGATCTCTGCACCCGGGTCTGCAGGCGGTCGGCGCATGACCCCCCTCTCTGCCGGTTCGACCCCGAGGACGAGGGCGGTCGCACCGTCGGTCACCAGGTTCACCCAGAGGATCTGGGCCGGCAGGAGGACGAGAGGCAGGCCGGCGACGAGCCCTCCCGCGACGGCGACGATCTCGCCGACATTCGAGGAGAGGAGGTACCGCGTGAACTTCGCGATGTTGTCCGCCTCCCGCCGCCCCTCCTCGACTCCGGCGACGATGCTTGCGAAGTTGTCGTCCACGAGGACGATGTCGCTCGCCTCTCTGGCGACGTCCGTCCCCTTGACCCCCATCGCGATCCCGACATGCGCTTTTTTCAGGGCCGGGGCGTCGTTCACGCCGTCGCCTGTCATGGCAACGATATGGCCGTTCCCGGTGAGGAGGCCGATCACCCTGAGTTTATGTTCGGCGGTGACCCGTGCAAGGATATTCGCAGATTTCAGTGCAGCAAGGAGGTCGGCATCGTCCATCCGGTCGAGATCTGCGCCGGTCAGGGCCTCACCCTGCCCGAGCCCGACAGCCCGGCCGACAGCCGCCGCCGTAAGGGGTGCGTCTCCGGTGATCATGATCACGTCGATACCTGCCTTTTTCGCCCGTTCCACTGCTTTTCTTGCCTCTTCG
>NZ_JAQVNX010000091.1 GCF_028702905.1 Methanofollis sp. | reverse complement strand
GCCTGCTCGGGGGAGACCCGCGTGGCGAGACAGCGCCCTGCAGCGTCGGCATGTTTGAGCATGATCGCCACCAGGTCGGCCGTCTCCTTTCCCTCCGCGAGCACCGCCTCGGGGATGCCGCACCGCACCTCCCGCCCGAGGTCGATCCTGGCGAGTTCCCCCACCTTCTCGACCCTCAGCCCCGATATCCTGTCAATGGTATCGTCGAGGGAGATCCTGCCGGCGGCGTACGCGGCAAGCACCTCTCTCAGGATAGTGTCCGCAGTCATGGTCCAATAGTAAAATATGGGTGCGGGGATAATAAATCACCCACGGTAATGACCTATCTTGTCTACGTGGCCGCCTTCGGCACTGCGGCGACGTTCTTCCTCTGGCTGCGCGACGCCCGGATCTTTTATCGGACCGCCCTCCCCGGCTACAGGCAGGCGGCGTACAGGGGCGTGCTCTACTCGGCCCTCGCCCTCTTCGGGTCCCTGATGGCCCTGACAAACCCGGACCTCGAGTTCCTCGCTCTCGGCGCGGTCCTCCTCGCCCTGTACCTCCAGGGGCGCGTGCCGCGGGAGAAGGTCTGGACAGGCGGGGAGAGCGCCGCGACGCGCTTTTTCGGGAATGTTCCCCGCAGGTAAGATAAGGTCTGAAACGCAAATTTTACGGCAGGAGTCGATCTGATGCTACAGAAACCACGCGGAACCAGGGACTTTCTGCCCGACGAGATGGCGCAGCGGCGCACTGCGGAAGCGAAGATGCGCGAGGCCGTCGGGCGGTGGGGCTACGGCGAGGTCTGCACCCCGACCTTCGAGCACCTCGAACTCTTCACCATGCGTTCGGGCGAGAACATCAAGCAGGAGATGTACGTCTTCGAGGACAAGAGCGGGCGGCAGATGACCCTGCGGCCCGAGGTGACGGCCTCGGTCTCGCGGATGTATGTGAACGAGGGGCGCTCCATCGCAAAGCCCCTCCGCTGGTACTATGTGGCCGACTGTTTCCGGTACGAAAGGCCCCAGAAGGGTCGGTACCGCCAGTTCTGGCAGTTCGGCGTCGAACTGATCGGCGCGGACTCCGCGGCGGCCGATGCCGAGGTGATCATGGTCGCCGACGACCTCCTCCGTTCTGTCGGCCTGGACTACGACCTGAAGGTCGGGTTCCTGGCGCCGATGAAGCACCTCCTCTCCGGCGTGGAACCCTCGCTCCAGAGACAGGTGATGGCGTACCTCGACAAGCGCGACCTGGACGGCCTGAAGGGCTGCCTGGAGACCTGCGGGCAGGCCGAGCTCGAGGACTCCCTCACCGGCCTAGTCTCCTGCCGGGGCCCCGCGGAGGCCTTCGAGATCTGCGGCGATATCCCGGAGAAGGAGCGGGTCGAGGGGATCTTCCGGATCCTGGACGGCGAGGAGATCGACTACACGGTGAACTTCGGGATCGCGCGCGGCCTGGACTACTACACGGGCATGGTCTTCGAGGGCTTCGCCCACAACCTGGGTGCCGAGAACCAGGTGCTCGGCGGCGGCAACTACAGACTTGCCCAGCTCTTCGGCGGGGACGACGCCCCGAGCTGCGGGTTTGCGATCGGTTTCGACCGCGTGATGGTCTCCCTCGGCGACTATCCCCTGGAGAAGCAGCCGGTCGTCGCCGTCCTCTCCCAGCCCGGCCTCGAAGCGGCGGCCTTCGGGGTCGCCCGGAGCATGCGCGCCGCCGGCGTCAGGGCCGAGGTGAACCTGCTCGGCCGCGGCATGGGGGCGCAGCTCGCGCATGCCGCAAAGACCGCGGACTATGCCTGCATCATGGGCACGCGCGAGGCAGAGGCAGGGACGGTCACCCTCAAGGACCTTCATTCCGGCGAGCAGCGGGAGATGAAGCCTGACGAGGCGATCGCCGGGGTGAAGGGCGTTGGTGCTCGCTGAAGACCTTGCGAAACAGCAGAAGAGCATCAGCGTCGCGGAGTTCTTCGAGAAGAACAAGCACCTCCTCGGCTTCGATTCTCCGACGCGGGGGATCATCACCACCATCAAGGAGGCGGTGGACAATGCCCTCGACGCCTGCGAGGAGGCGGGTGTCCTCCCCGACATCTTCGTCTCCATCAGGAAGGCCTCGCCCGATGCATATCGGGTGGCCGTCGAGGACAACGGCCCGGGCATCGTCCCCGAACAGGTGCCGTACGTCTTCGGCAAACTCCTGTACGGCTCCCGCTTCCACCAGATCAGACAGAGCCGCGGCCAGCAGGGGATCGGCATCTCGGCCGCGGTCCTCTATGCGCAACTGACCACGGGCACGCCTGCCGTGGTCGTCTCCCGCACCTCCGCGAAGGTGCCGGCCCACCGCTTCTCCCTGATGATCAGGACCGAGACGAATGAACCCGAGGTGCTCGGCCACGAGGAGGTCGCCTGGGACAGGACGCACGGCACCAGGATCGAGCTGGAGTTCACGAGCACCCTTGCGGCGCGAAAGCGCCTCATCGAGTACCTCCGCTACACCTCGGTCGTGAACCCGCACGCGCGGATCAGCATCGAGATCGACGGCGAGGCGATGACCTTCGAACGGGTCTCGGCAGAACCGATCGTGCCGCCTCAGGCGATCCAGCCCCACCCGCACGGCATCGAACTCGGCACCCTGAAGAGGATGGCGGCCACGAAGGCCGACGTCACCCTTGACGATTTTCTCGTCGGGAGTTTCTGCCGGGTGGGAAAGAAGACCGCGGAGGAGATCGCGGCTGCCGCCGGCCTCCCTGTCGGGGCGAAGATGGGTGCGGTCGCCCCCGACGCCCTGAAGACCCTTCTTGCGGCGATGCAGTCTGTGCATGTCCCGGCGCCGCCGACGAACCAGTGCCTCTCCCCGATCGGGGAGGATCTCATCGTCCAGGGGTTGGAGAAGGAGTTCCAGCCGGACTTCGTGAAGGCGCGGACCCGCCCGGCTTCTGTCTTTTCCGGTCACCCCTTTGTCGTGGAGACGGCGATCGGCTATGGCGGGAAACTCGATGCCGAGGGAACGGCGCAGCTGATGCGCTTTGCAAACCGCGTGCCCCTGCTGTACCAGCAGGGGGCCTGTGCGATCACGGCGCAGGTCGCCGGCGTGAACTGGAAGAACTACGGGCTCTCCCAGTCTGGCCTCCCGACAGGGCCGGTGCTCGTCCTCGTCCACGTTGCCTCGACGAACGTCCCCTTCACCTCGGAGAGCAAGGACGCGGTCGCCTCGATCCCGGAGATCGAGAAGGAGGTCACCCTCGCCCTTCAGGACCTGGGGCGGGAGTTGAAGGCGTACCTCGCCCGGCGGGAGAGGAACAAGCAGAAGGATGACCGGGCGCGGGCCGTCTGCGCGGTGATGCCCGCGATCGCCGAGAAGGTAGCCGCGATCGTGGAAAAGCCGGTGCCCGACATCTCGGCGATCGAGGGGCGGATCATGCACAGGCTTGTCGCACGGAAGCGGTCCTATGACGGCCGGGTGCTCATCGAGGTGCGCAACCACACGGCCGACGACCTCGCCCTGGTCGTCTACGACATCTCTCCCGACGCCGCAAAGGACGCGGAGCCTGCGCCCGCATTTGCAAGCGACCTCGACGGCGAGTACACGCGTGTCTGGAACTGCGCCCTCGCTCCCGGCGAGGGCTGGCATGTCGTCTACACCGGGAAGGGCGGCGGCATGCTGGACGTGCGCGGCGTCGAGGACGCGAAGAAAGTGGTGGTGTACCTGTGACCGTGAAGGAAGAGATGGAGGCCCTCGGCCTTGAAAAACTGAAGGCGATCGCGGAGCGCTGGTACGACCAGCTTTCCGACGGCCGTGTCCCCTCGATCGCCCTGCCGACGCGGACCAAACAGAACATCGCGTACGACGAGGAGAGCGAGGTCTGGAAGTACGGCGACAAGGAGAGCATGCGCTCAGCCGCCACCGCGAAGGGGGCCGTCCACCTCCTGAAGATGGCGTACGTGATCGGTTTCCTGAAACAGCAACTGGCCGAGAACCGGTCCTCGACCTTGAGAGAGATGTACTACATCTCCGAGGGCTGGAAGCAGGCGAAGTTCGGGGCTCAGGACGAGTCCAACAAGCTTGTCGAGGACCTGGAGATCCTCACCGACATCCAGCGGGAGGTCTACCACCTCCGCCCGGAGGAGGACGGGGCCTCGATCTTCGGGCCTATCAGGATCAGGGAGAAGACGCGGCGGGGCGTGCGGGAGATCCACTGCCAGGACGACGTGGGCGAGACCGGCTACCAGATCCCGAACAATGTCGACGCCCTCGACTTCCTGGACCATGACGCCAAATTCGTCATCGCCCTGGAGACGGGCGGTATGTACGCGCGCCTCATCGAGAACGGTTTCGACGACGAGTACGGCGCGGCCCTCGTCCACCTGAAGGGCCAGCCCGCGCGCTCGACGCGGCGGCTCCTCAAGCGCATCAACGAGGAGTTCAAGCTCCCGATCGTCGTCTTCACCGACGGCGACCCCTGGTCGTACCGCATCTATGCCTCGGTGGCGTACGGCTCGATCAAGGCGGCGCACATGTCCGAACTGCTGGCGACGCCGCAGGCGCAGTTCATCGGGGTGCAGCCTTCTGATATTCGGGATTATGATCTCCCGTCCGACCACCTCTCAGAGCAGGACGTGGCGGCCCTGAAGGCGGAGTTGACTGACCCGCGGTTCGCGACAGACTACTGGCGGGAGCAGATCGGGTTGCAGCTCGAGATGGGGCTGAAGGCGGAACAGCAGGCGTTTGCAAGCCAGGGGCTGGACTTCGTGACGAAGGAGTATTTGCCGGCAAGGGTGAGTGAGATGGGGGTGCTGTAATATTTTTTTAAGATGTTTTGGCCATTTCGAAACCTTTCTCTGCTCTTAATGGAAGAAGGGTGAAAGGTTTGTCGTCATCCCTCCCGCCATCATTTTTCTGGGAACAAAAGTTAGCGAATTCGGGCAAACCATGGATCTCTAGGTGCAGATTTCATATTCTCAAGTGTTGACTGTGAGGGACTCGCCGCATCCCCGCCTGAGGGCAGAGGTAGATATCCATCTCCTTCTTCAAGATTCACACGCCTTCATGAGGTCAATCCTGATCAGGATCCGGGGAATGTGACCGGAGGGAACTTGAGAAAATCTGTTATTTCCGAGGGAAAACCATGTGAGATATGGGGGGGAAGGCGTGGGATCCATACTCACTCAATAAAATTCTAGGGGGCGACATCACCCAGAACAGGAGGGTTTCTACAAAGCCCTCTAATTTGACATATAGTCTCGTTTAAATACGCAAAGTATATGATATTTTGATTAAGACATTATTTTATGTTTTCATTTGATTTAAAAACGAAATTAAATATTTTGGGCTCTAAAATCTCTGCTATTGTAGAAAGGACCTATGTTACATACTTGATATTATTCTTATTTATTTTATTTTTCTCATTACGTATGTCTCCGCTTTTCAACCCTCTTCCCAATAGAGATTCGGGTGTATTTATCTATGTTGCGCAAGGCATATTAAATGGAAAAGTGCCATATCTTGATATTTGGGATCACAAACCTCCTCTGATATTTTTCCTTGATGCAATAGCATTAATGTTCAATAATTCTTTATGGGGAGTGTGGTTTATTGAATTATTATCTGTAGTTGTGTCCTCATTTTTCTGCTATGTGATATTAAAAAAATACTTTGGATCCCTTAGCGGGTTATTCTCAACAATTATTTTTATTATCTCATTTTTTAATCTTGGTCCGGGAAATTATACTGAGGAATATTCTCTTCCACTCATTTTTTTCGCGATATATCTCTTTACCTCGGAATATGACCCGCTATTGAAATTCTCATCACTTGGTTTGATATCGGGGTTGTTATTCACATTAAAACCAAATTTAATTGGGATTTCGATTGCAATTGTTGGATTGACCATTTTGTGCGGATTTTTGTATGGTAAATCCATTAAAAAAGAGATGATCGTATTCCCACTGTTTTTCTGTGTACCTCTCGCAGTGTTTGGATTTTATTTTTATGAGTGTCATGCATTGGGCCCGTGTATTGATGCCGTTTTATTCTACAATCTGTATTATTCGTCCACTCCTCTTTTAACAAAATTATTTTATAGCATCGCAATTTTCCGTAGCCTTGGTCATCTCTGGCTCTTTGCTGTTGCAGTATGGATCCTTTTGATTTCTTATGCTTTATATCATCGTGATTTCTGGCATAATGCCCTACTTTCTGTCGCTATATTTAGTTTTCCTATCGAGTGCGTACTCGTTGCGATATCTGGAAGACCCTTTGCACATTATGGATTTGCTTTGCTGGCTCCTTGTATTATTCTTTTTGGGTATATGATCTATAATTTTGTTGAAACGCAGAAACCCAAATTATGGAGTGTAAAATATTCTACTAAATCTTTAATTATCGTTCTTCTCGTCTTGGTATTATTATATTCTCCTTTGATCTCCTTGTACTCTGTTATGACCGAGAATTCAAGGGATGATAGCAGGATAAATGTCATCAAATACGTTACCAGTAATTCTAATAATTCCGATTATGTACTCATCTGGGGTGCTGAAACAGAGATCAATGTACTATCAAATCGGCAATCCCCCTCAAAATATGTATACCAATGGCCTCTTTATACGAAAGGTTACTCTAGCGGTGACCGTACTCAAGAATTTTTACAAGATCTCATAAAGAATAGACCTAAACTCATTATTGATATGCATTCTTGTGATGCTATCGTTCCTCCTGTTAATGAAAGTGAAAGAATGAAGTGGCAGAGAGGGGTAAAGCAGGATTTAAAGTCAAAATATGGGGTATCTGGAAGATATCAGTTGCCTGATTCTTTTACTATGGTTTTCCAATACATTAGTGATAATTATCAGTACATAGGAACGATAGAGGGTACGGATTATTCGGTTTATCTTGTTTGTGATAAATGATGGAGGTTTAAATTTAGGTCCTATGACAATCGGTGTTTACTATGATAATGCCTATGCCGTCGAGGAGACCTTCCAACTCTTCAAGATCCCGTGGGAGTGGTACGACCCGTCGCACACCTATGACGTGGTCATCGCCCGCAAGGGGGAGGTCGACACGGCCGGCGCCTATCTCGTCGACCTCTCTGAGAAGGACTATTTTGCCGAGATCGCGCGGACCTTGAACGAGGGCCTCCCCCACTGCCACGAACCTGTGGTCGAGGTCCTCATTGACGAACTGCGCCAGGTCCTGAAGGAGCACACTCTCCTCGTGGAGATCCCGCCTGTGCCCTGGGGCTACTCGTACATCGTCGCCCTCACCCATGACGTGGACATCACCTCGGTGCGGGAGAGGCGCTGGGTCTCGGTCGGGTATGCGGTGTATCAGTGCCTGCGGAAGGGTATGGTGAGGGATGCTCTTCAGATCCTCGGTGCGAAGTGCGGGGTCGGGAAGGATCCCTGGCACTGCTTCGAGGAGTGGATGCGGCTGGAGGAAAACCTCGGCGTGCGCTCGACCTGGTTCTTCCTCCCCTTCAAGGGGAAGGCGGGGGAGGGCGCGCCCGCGATCCGCGCGGGATACTACGACCTCGACCCTGATCTGATCCAGAGGCTCACCGACGGCGGCTGGGAGGTCGGGGTGCACGGCCTCGATAACTGGCGGGACGACGGTGCGGCGCGGGAGGAGTTGCGACGTGTGACCGATCTCACCGGTGTGGAGGGGGGGACGCGCGTCCACTGGCTGCTCTTCGATGCGGACTCCTGGAAGATACTCGATGAGGCGGGGTATGCCTATGACTCGACCTTCGGGTACAACGACGACGTGGGCTTCAGGGCCGGGACGATGCAGCCCTACAGGCCGCGCGGGTGCGGGCGCTTGCTGGAGGTACCCCTGATCATCCAGGACGGAGGTCTCTTCGGCGGAAAGACCTGGAACTCGTCTGATGATGGGGGCCGCGGTGCATGCCTCCGTCTCTCTGAGGAGGCCGGGATGCGCCGGTGCGAGGAGGTGCTGGCATATGCGAAGCAGTACGGGGGTGTCGTCACTCTTCTTTGGCACCAGGTGAGCATGGCGGCGCCGAAGAATTGGGGTGGTTTTTATCAGGCGCTGGTGGAGAGGGCGGTCGCAGATGGGGCGTGGGTGGCGCCGGTAAAAGAGGCGGTGCGCTGGTTCACTGCTCGCTCATATTTCGTCCTTCACACCGAGCGCGTACCAGAGGGCCTCAGAATCCGGCTATCTGGTACCGGTCCAGATCCATCTCTCCCTCTCATGAGGATCCGTGTCCATACTGACGCGGTGAATCTTGGGAAAATAACGGGTGATTATATCGAAGGAGCGGGATATGTTGATCTACAGTATTCATCTCCTGAGATCTTGGTGAAAGTGCATGAAGGTACTGCTGACTGATGGGAATTACAAACATACTCTTGCTGCGGTTCGTTCCCTCGGCAAACAGGGGGTGGAGGTTGGCGTCGTGTCGCATATCC
>NZ_JAQVNX010000090.1 GCF_028702905.1 Methanofollis sp. | reverse complement strand
CCTGTACTTCTGGGCCATCTGCACATAAAGTTCCCGAACCCTCGCCCCTTCCATCCCGCGGAGTTGTGTGACCGAATAATGAGCCGGCACCGGACCGTTGAACCGTAACTCATACATTGCACGGACAACCTTTAGACGGGCCGTTTCATCGAGGGCAAGCCGAGCCTGGTAGAGGAGACGATCGGATCGTGCACCCCCGGGTTGGCCGGATGAATAGAGGCGGACACCGGCTTCGCCCACCCAGACAAGCAAACATCCCACCCTGGACGCAAGCACCGCCGCAGCATGGGAGACGCGTGTGCCCGGCTCCAGCATCAGACAGGCAATGCCCCCTATCGGGATCTGGGTACGGACGCCTTTTTTGTCCACAAGGACAAAGGCACCATCAATGACATCTAGTTCGCCCCTTTCCAGAAAAACGAGGGAACAGCGCTCTTTTATCGCAATCGGTTTGAGTGGGGGGAGCATCCGGTCCCCCCTTCATCGGCCGGCGGGCCGCACCATCATCATGCCACAACCAAATCCTTTCGCGGGGCCGATACCTGTGAATAACATCTTTCGGAAGACATCAGCATCGGTCACCGTCAGCAGGCCGGTATAATCGATCGTACTTATCCGGATTGGTTTCTTCATTCTCTGCTTGAAGAACCGCTGCTGACGGTAGCCATCTGCCCTTATCTCACCGTCACCAACCTCAAACCCACACCGTTCCCCCCGCATCGCCAGCCAGGCGAACCCCGTCTGTTGAACAATCTCCGGCTCGGGAGGCCAGGACATACCGGACGGGTCTTGCTTCTTGAGTCGCTTCTTGACCTCCATCACGACATCGTGGCGATGATGCTGCCCTTTCTCATCACACTTCGTCCGGACAGGATTGGCCCGGAGGACAAAGGCGAGCCGCTGTCCCTGGCGGAGCGCCGGATCATAGGTCTTCGACTCGATGTGCCACAAGCCCCCGCGATTCACCGGTTCCCGCTCAGACACAGCGTAGAACGTCGGCATGCTGCCAAAGGTCTCCTGACGGTACAGGAAATCGCGCTCCCGTTCAGGGCCGTCGGTAAACAACTCCCAGATCTGCCGGTGCGCCTGATACTCGCTCCCGAAGTTCCGCCAGAACTCGCTCTTCCCTGCCGCATCAGGCTTTAACTGGATCCTGTTCAGATACATGATCTCCCTCCCGGCGCGTGATAACACCGTAATGCTCTATCCTGTCCCCAAACTGCCACCGTTTCCGGTTGAGGGGTTCATCATGGTGGGTTATGGAATGAATTGCTTGAATCCCAATATCTTCGTCCCCCTCCCAGTAGACCCTGAAGGCTCTCTCAGGGTGCTCAAGGCGTTTCAGGAACCCCTCTCCTGGGAACGGCACCGATGCGAAGACTTCCGCAAGGTTCTCGCCCATCACAACCCTGGCGGTGAGCGGCAATGCGAGGGGGCAGGACTTACGGCCCAGGTACAGGACAAACATTGGGGCGTTGAGGGCATCGCGGATAAGATCTAGGGCGTAAGGTGCACCACCATCTCTACTCCAGAGACAGACGGTCGAGACCGCATCGCATTGATACTCTCTGCTTGAGAGGATCGTCGATATATGGACCGGGGCCTGTAACTCGTCCCGCCGTGTCGGGTACTCCCGCATTGCTCTTTTGGCTCCTGACCGCGGCACCTGTGCCGTGTGGTAATCCCTGAGCAGGACGCCGGGAGAATCGAGCCTTATGCCGACATTGTACCCCCGAGACAGCGCCGCGAGCCGTTCCTCCTCGTCGCGCCGGATCCCGAGAGCCGCCGCCACCAGTCCGATCACTGCAGAGCGAGTAGGGTGATCATGTGTCGGCCGGAATTCTCCGACCGCCGTGTCACCCCACGACGCCAGGGGACCGTGCAGGTGAAAGACCAGATACTCAGGCATGGTGACCAGCCACGAAGTCCAGCACCTCTTCCAGCTTTCCCTCACCGGCGTACACATTCATCTCACAGCAGCCATCGCTACACGTCCCGTACACCGCATCCATCTTCTTTCGGGTTTCCTGCAGTGACGTGATCGCCGATTCAAGGAGATTCCGGTCGCGGAGTGGTGTCAGGTACGCAACCGAGAGGGAGCGGGGCTGCTGGCACCCCCGTTCGGCAAGGAGATAGGAGGCATATGCCCGCGATGCAAAACTCGCCTGTTTGCCGGTGGGGGCCACCTTCACCGCCGTCTCGGTCAGAGCACGGAGAGCATCATTCGCAAGCGTTTCATCGCCGCCGAGGTTCTCCACAAGCAGGTCGCGGTTGATGCAGAGGTAGAGATAGAAGAGACCGGCTGCAAACTCGCTCTCGCCGAGGTGGCCGGCACCTGCGTTCTCCTCACCACGGTTCAGATCGTCGACAGCGGTGAAGTAATCGTCCTCAACCGCCACTTCGTGCACGGTGATCGCATGAGCGACCTGGACCGCCGCCTCAACATTATAGTCGGTTGCATCGGCCATCATACGCCCGAACATGGAAATGTCGGCCGCAGTATCCTTCTTAAACAGAGTGATACTCCGGACCTGCTTGTTAAGATTATTTTTCTTCTTTTTTTGTGGATCAGTGAGAGACTTGCCTTCGGAGATCAAAGATCCCATCTGTTTTAAATCCCCCAGATCAATCTCCAGATCCTTAGCAGACTCTTCGGGACCGGCAATAACCGCTATCAGATTATCAATGGCCTGAATTTCAGATGGCCTGAAATGGATCATCTGTTTATACTGCGGTCCCTTCTCCCACTCTTTCGGGCTTTCCAGTGCCCCATAGGCATCTGCGATCCCTGCCGACCAGATCAGAGCATCTTCTTCGGACAGTGGAGGGCGAACAGGATCTGATTTTTCTCCGGCGACAACATCCATCAACTGCTGTCCTGAGACCATTGCACCGTATATCTTCTCACCCAGGGAACGTGTTCTGATCCCGATCAGTCCGTGCAATGATTCTTCAAACTGATCGGACGTCCTCCATGCTCTCTTCAGGCTCTGCGACGAGATCCGCAGCCTCTGGGAACCACCCATCATCGCGGTCTTCGGCCTTCCAAGGTCGTCGCGGTTCAGGTTCGAGGGGGGATACGATGCAAGAATATGCAGTTGAATAAATTCACTCATAGATTTTCCTCCATTTCAATCATTTCTTTTCAAGCGCTACTGAATAGTAGTCATACGCCCAGGCGTTCTTCGTTCCGTCATTCCACCAGTAGATGCCATCGGCCAGACTCGGGATGTCGGCTTCACCTTTAAGGAGCCGGAGAATACGGATCATCGATCCGTAGAGTTGGTCCTTGTCATCGATCGCCAGCAGCCGCCGGAACCGCAGATCGCTCACCCGGCCCTGGTCGCTGCCTTCTCTTTTCGCCGCGATTTGCTGGGCGATACGCCGGCCACCGGTTTCATCATATGTTTTTACGTGAGACAAAACCCCGGCAACCCTTGCCAGGGATTCGGGACGTACAGATGTGATCTTTGAAAGTTCCAGACGCAGATGATGGAAAGCAGGAACGAAAGCGACCTCGGCAGCGGACGTGCACCGCCGCAATGCCGCCCGGTCGCCATGATTATCCTGGAGTTCTTTCCACCACGCCCCAAGAACCTCTCTTTCTTCGGGGGATTTTGAAAACGAAAGATATCGTGTCGAGTTCACAGGCCAATCACCTCATGATGCATGAGACTTCGTATTTTTCTTTCGGACAGGCGGTTTTGGAAGGTCAAGGGTTTTCCAGATTTTTGTTGCAGCGGGCGAGGTGAAGTTCCTGAGCTCCCGCCTTGCCACCGCGATTCTCTTCGGGTCGGCAACCCCGATCAGTGCAGACTGGGAATAGTCATCAAACAGTTTTTCTGCCTCCTTTCTGATGGCATCGAGCCATCCGCGTTTCAGGTCGGTTGTCTCTCTGCCATTCTCCATCGCTCCTTTGAGATCGTACAGCACTTTGTAGAACTCGCTCTCGGTATCCTTCCAGAACCGGTTGTCGATCACTGAGACATCGCCTTTTACATCTGCTTTCTCGGAGAAGAGCGCCTTTACGATCGCCTTACGGGCACTCTCCGCCACGAGCGAGGCCGTCTTGATCAGTTGCGCCGTGACGGCTTCGTAATCGGCACGGATTGACGAGTCGACCTTGATGAGAGGCATCGTCCCCTCATACCAGCACCGGGCCTTCATGTTGTCCATGTCATAACCGAATGCCCACAGGCGGAATGGTATATCCGGCAGGTCGGGTTGTCTATCGTATCGGAAAGCATGCACTACGGATGCAGGCTCCGACTGCGAGTCAGAATCATTTTGTATCAAGCCCAGCCATTTGCGGTACGAGATCCCACCCGGTTGTCCCTTATGAGAGAGCAATTCACCTTTTTTAGTCTCAGAATACGGTGTGAGAATATGGTGCCAGTTACCTTCGTAATTCACGCCGTGGTTTTTTGTCTGATATGTCTGAACAAGGTGCGTGCTGGCACACCCACAGAGATCGCAGCTTCCCTCTGCGAGATTGTCTTGGTCGATCCTGATCCTCCGCGGCATCCCCCAGAACATCTGCGCCGGGTGAGTGTCCTGGGGGGTTGTCCGTTCCTTACTGTCGCTCGTCCGTGTCGGCCCAAGCCAGGGAAAGATATCGGCATCCCCCTCAAGGTCAGCATTCCCGTACCGGGCAAACGCCCCGGTCGGGATCACGTTCAGCCAGATCGTTTCCCAGAGTGTCCGGCCCATCACGACGGTCGTCAGCGGGCCGCCGCCACGGAGCGAGGTGCGGTGCCCCTGCCCGCCTCCGGGAGCGTTTGTCTGGAGGGTGTAGAGTGCCATGGCACAGCAACGCTGACAGATCTTCTGCACCGTACCCCGTTTGATGAAGTGATCTGTGTTATCTTTCACCGTCTTTTCACCGGGCATTTCGATGAGCAACTGGCTAATATCGAGGTTTTCTTTCTGCTCGGGCAGATCGAAGTCCTGCATGAACCTCGGCCCGTCGCCATCCAGCTCAAACACGTGGCCGTACGCTGTGAATCGCTCTCTCAACTCCTCAGGTTCGGGGGGCGATGCAAACCGACGGAACCACTCTCGATCATTCGATGGAGGTAGAGCAGTCTGCACGATTCCTATCAAGAACTGTACAACAGCCCCGTTGAAGTCTGCCCGCGGTGCATCTAGCCATTGAACCGGGTTCTTTTTGTAATCTTCAGTGATCTGCCAGGGTGCAATGGAGACCCGTGTCCCATCGTCTCGGATCACCGGGATCCACTCCTCCTGGATAAGATTGACCATAATTTTTCACATCCGTTTTTCAGGAGATAACAGGAAACGCCATGCCGCATTCCGTTGTCTCAAAAGCGGCATAGAAGATGCCCTTATTGATTTGCTAATCCCACGAAGCCTTAAAGCTTCTTAATCTGGTGTGAAAGTAAAAATAATTCTCAAAAACAGATATTCAAGGACAATATCAAAAATATGTGTGAAATTATAATTTTTTTTGTCAGATTGATCCTGGCGTCCATCATCTGCCGTGTACCTCGCGAAGGCCCATCCGGGTATCATAGATAAAAGAGACAACACGAATATCATCGCCCTTTCTAACGGTAGCCATCCCTTCCCAGCATTCCCCTTCAGACCTGATAAGCGGAACAAGGATGCGCCCCACCCCTCTGCCGGGCATCGTCTCCCGTGCTCGATCTATTGCCTCCTTTGGGACACCGTTCTGGTCAGACGGACCGGATATCATCGTTTCCCTGACACTGACCTGGCTCATGTCCCATGCGAACTCCCCTGCATCCGACCACGGACGCAGAACTTCTCCGTCCCAGCGGGCGAGGACCACCGTGACGCTCGGTGCGTCAAGCCGGGTGGGAGTCCTCGTCTCCTCCTGCCACTGCCCGGGCGTCATTGCGTATCCTTTGTCAAGATCGAGTGCGTTGAGATTTGCCATCGCTATGCTGCTCCGGGCTTTTCCGTCCGCCACGATGTCTCTCTTCATGAGGGCCTCAGGTATGGTTGCCTGCGCCTCCGGGCCAAAGACACCTTCGATCAAACATCGAGCCCCGTCCGGTTTTTCATCGCCGGGCATGACAATCTGCCCCTGTTTCGCAAGGATACGGGCTGTGAGCCATAGTTGCCCGTGCTTCTGGTACACATACGCCCCTGCCGGGAACATACGTTCGTACCAGTCTTTATCCGGGGTGTCGATTGGCGGGGGTGCCAGCACCAGCAGTGTAGGCGTCCCACGGTCTCCACGTTCAGGAATCTGGTGGCGATGCAACCGGCCGGCACGCTGGATGATCAGGTCTATCGGGGCGAGGTCCGTGACCATGACGTCGAAGTCCAGGTCGAGCGACTGCTCCACGACCTGGGTGGCGATCAGAACCTTACCCTGCCGATCTTTCTTCGTACTATTTATCCCGAAAAGTCGGATCACCTCATCTCCGATGGACCGCCGATCGCCCATAGCAAAACGAGCGTGGAAGAGCATCACATGCTCTTCGCCGAGGATCTCGGAGAGTTTTTCATAGGCTAGAAGTGCGTCTTTTACGGTGTTCCGAACCCAGCAGGCACACTGACCATTTACAACTGCAGTTTTGAGGCAGTCCTCAACATCCTGGATCGAATCGGTCAGTTCCACCTGCACACATCGCTCGGGCCGCTTCTCATCGATTACTGATATTTCCTCAAAAGTTTGTCCAGATACAGTTGTAAGAAGGGGGTATGAAGTATTTTGAGCGATAGGGGAAGTAACACCGAGCCCCTGTGTGAAATTTTTTATCAGACTCTGCCTCTGATGGAGAGGGAGAGTTGCGGAGAGGAGAATTGCGCTCCCCCCCAGAGCGGCATGGAATCTGAGCAGGTGCTCAAGAAGAGTGTGCATATAGGCGTCGTATGCATGCACCTCGTCGACAATCAGCACGTTGCGGGCGATCCCAAGCAGACGGAGTGACTGGTGACGGAAAGGGAGGACACTCATGAGTGCCTGATCAATGGTCCCGACACCCACCGACGCAAGCAGTGCTCTTTTCCTGCTGTCGGCAAGCCATGCCGTGCACTGTGCCGATGCCGTTGCCTCCTCGCGTCCATAACGCTCACGAACATCGCCTCCAGACGGTCCGATGGATCGTCTGAATGTATCTGAGAGGTGGCGGGCGCTGTGAGCGAGGATAAGTGACGGGTGCTCTCCCTCCGCGAAGATCCGCTGATACGCCTTCCCAAGACGATCATACATCGCATCTGCCGTCGCCATTGTCGGGAGCCCGATGAAGATCCCTTCCGCCGCACCTTCTGCAATCAGACGGTGAGCGAGTACGAGGGCCGCTTCAGTCTTTCCGCTCCCTGTCGTTTCCTCCATGATAAAGAGCTGAGGGCCCTCATGCAACCGGCAACGAGATACAGTCTCCTGCAAAACCGTTGGTTTTGTGATCTGTGGAAAGAGATTGGCCATGCCCGTATGCGGGGAGGCAAGAGATGGAAGTACACCCGCCTCTTTCACTGCCCGTTCTGCCGTGGGCAGTGCAATCTTCTCCCAGTATTCTCGAAGGGGGAGAGGCTCAGAGTGGAACAGAAAATGATCACTGGAACCGATCCAGTCGCTCAAGACCACCAGCCCGGCCATAAGCCAGGAGGTCCGCACGAAGATGTCGATGAGGTCTTCGTAAAATGCAAGTGGACAAATGTCTTCTTCGCCAATAAACAGAGCCGCACATGCATCTCCAAAAGAACACGCCGCAGCCCGATCTTCAGTGTCAAAGAGACGTGCCGGATTGACTTCAGACCGGGACTGCGGCGGCACGCCGTGATGGCCGCTGACCGCCCAGAACCACGGCCTCCAGACGAATTTCCAGTCAGAAAAAGTCCATGACGGATCGTGCCGGAACCAGTTCGCCTCCCAGGAATGGTGCAGGAGATCCTGTTCTATGAGAGAAAGGGCCATGTCATCATGGCGGACAATATAGCCTTTGTCGCTTGTTTTGCCCTGTAGCCGGGAGAGAATATCGGGTTTCAGGTTCTGAAAACGCACGGAAAATTTTCCGATGTCGTGCAGGGCGAGGAAATGGGGGATAAACTTCACGATCGCATCTTCGGGCAGGCGGGTGCTCTCTGCAAATAGACGGAAAAGGTGCGGATCGCGTTGAATCAGCACCAAGCCCGCTGCTGCGACATCGAGGCAGTGGTAGGGAAGGAGATGATATTGCTGTGGCGCACGGGGATCTATGGCTGTTTTTCCCCAATAGAGATAGAATGGTTCTGCGGGGGGCGAGATCATAGCAATTATAGACCATACTCGAAACGGTATATGATTGTATCGATTTTGGCTGTATTCCGGTTTTTTTGAGATGTTTGAGATGAAACCTACCACCGCCGTCACCCAGTAAAACCCAAACATCACCATCACGTATGGGTTCCCGGTCACCACCCCTCCTGTTTTACACCTGTGCACCTGATTGCACGGGCCTGCACTCTGACAGCGCCACCAAACGG
>NZ_JAQVNX010000089.1 GCF_028702905.1 Methanofollis sp. | reverse complement strand
CAAGATGTTCCCGTCGTACGTCGCCTTCACGAAGGAGGGGCAGATGCTCGTCGGCGAACCGGCGCGGCGGCAGACAGTCACCAACACGGAGGGGACGGTGATGGCGGCGAAGAGGAAGATGGGGACTGACCATGTCTACCGCATCCGCGGGAAGGAGTACACGCCCCAGCAGGTCTCCGCCTTCCTCCTCCAGAAGATCAAAAGGGACGCCGAGGCATATCTCGGCGAGAAGGTCGCGAAGGCGGTGATCACCGTTCCCGCCTACTTCAACGACAACCAGAGGACGGCCACGAAGGACGCGGGCACCATCGCGGGCCTCGACGTCGTGCGGCTCATCAACGAACCCACCGCCGCCGCCATGGCCTACGGCCTGGACCGCGGGGGCGAGCAGAAGATCCTGGTCTTCGACTTCGGCGGCGGCACCCTGGACGTCACGGTGATGGAGTTCGGCGGCGGCACCTTCCGCGTCCTGGCCACGGCCGGCGACACCGCGCTCGGCGGCACCGACATGGACGCCGCCGTCGTCGACTGGATCGCGGAGGAGTTCAGGAAGCAGGAGGGCATCGACCTCAGGAAGGACCCGACCGCGCTCCAGCGCCTGCGGGAGGCGGCCGAGAAGGCGAAGATCGAACTCTCGAACACCCAGGAGGCCGAGATCAACCTCCCGTTCATCTCCGGCGGCCCCGACGGGCCGAAACACCTGGTGATGAAGATCGGCCGGGCGACACTCGAACACCTGGTCTCGCCGATCATCGAGAGGTGCACCGCCCCCTTCGAGCAGGCGCTCAGCGACGCGAAGGTCTCGAAAGAGGAGATCGGGAAGGTGATCCTGGTCGGCGGGCCGACCCGGATGCCGGCCGTCCAGCGCTTCGTCGAGGAGCACACGGGCAGGAAACCCGAGAGGGGCGTCGATCCCATGGAGTGCGTCGCCATCGGGGCGGCAATCCAGGGGGCGATCCTGGGCGGTGAGATCACCGACATGGTCCTCCTGGACGTCACGCCCCTCACCCTCGGCATCGAGACTCTCGGCCGGGTCAGGACCGCCCTGATCCCGCGGAACACCACCATCCCGACGCGGGCGAAGCAGGTCTTCACCACCGCCGCCGACCTCCAGACCTCGGTGACGATCAACGTCCTCCAGGGGGAGAGGCCGATGGCGCCCGACAACACGAGTCTCGGCCAGTTCAACCTGGTCGGCATCGTGCCGGCGCCGCGGGGCGTCCCCCAGGTCGAGGTCAGCTTCGACATCGACGCCTCGGGGATCCTGAATGTCTCGGCGAAGGACCTCGGCACCGGCAGAGAGCAGAAGATGACGGTCACCGCCCCGACGAAACTCTCCGGGTCCGAGGTGGAGAGGATGGTGAAGGAGGCGGAAAAATTCGAGGACGAGGACCGGAGGAGGGTCGAGGAGGCGCAGACCCGGAACGAGGCCGACTCCCTCGTCTATGCCGCGGAGAAGACCCTCGCCGATCTCGGCGAGAAGATGGGGGCCGAGCAGAAGGAGAGGGTGGCGTCGGCGGTCGCCGACCTGAAGGGCGCCCTTGCCGGGAAGGAGATGGACGCCGTGAAGTCCGCGACCGGGAGGCTCAGGTCCGTCCTGCAGGAGGCCGGGACGGCGATCTACCAGGCCGCGGCGCCGTCGGGCGGCGGCGAGCAGGTCTATGACGCCGAGTACAGGGTGAAGGACGAGAAAGAGCCCTGAAGTGCCCTCACCGGCGGGCGTACCGGAGGGCGCCCTCCACCGGGCAGACCTCGACGCACCTGCCGCACATATAGCACTCGGCCTTCCTGTCCCTCTCCTTCGCCTCGTCGACCGGGCAGGCGTTCTCGCACTTCCCGCACGCGATGCAGAGGTCGGTCCGCCTGAACCTGTACTGCGCCTTCGCGGCGGCGAGGGAGAGGACGGCGCCGTACGGACAGATGACGCGGCAGAAGGGCCTGTACACCGCGACGCCGAGGAGCATCAGGGCGGCGAAGACGGCGAAGGAGACAGAGGCGACGTTCAGGAAGAAGAAGTCCTCCACCCCGAGGGCGCCGAGGACGTTGACGGAGAAGGCGAGGCCCGCAACGAGGACGGCCGCGAGCACCGCGAAACGCACGGCCATCGTCTCCCTCTTCCGTGTGCGGCCGAGGCGGGCGTGGCCCGCCAGGGAGAGGATCTCCTGGATGGCGCCGATGGGGCAGAGGTGGCCGCAGAAGGTCCGGCCCCCGGCGAGGCTCACGACGAAGAAGAAGGCGAGGCCGCCGAGGACGACGGCGAGCGGGGCGCCGAGCGCCGCGGTGTCGCCCAGGACGACGAGCTGGAGCTGGTACGGCGCCATCGGGGCGAAGAGCAGGAAGCCGAGGAGGGCGGAGACGACGAGGAGGGGCAGGGCCCTCCTCCGCGTTATCTGCCCGCCGCGCCAGAGGAGGACGAGGGCCGGTGCGAGGACGAGGGCATAGGCAAACCCGAGGATCCGGGGGATGACGGCAAGGACCATGATCTCTCCCCCACTGGAACCTTCCGCTATATGTACCTCACCCTCCGGGGGGAGGGATAGGTTGTTAGGCCGCGGGGGTACACTCTCCTCTATCCGGGTGACCGATCGTGGCGCAGCAGACCGTACAGGGCAGGAGATGGCCCTCCCTGATCACGTACCTCTCTGTCGTCGGGTTCTTCGCGATCTTCTCCACGACCATCTCGAAGAACCCGGTGCTCCCCCTCTTCTCCAGCGCCCTCGGCGCGGACGAGGCGATGATCGGCCTCATCGCCGCCGTCTCCCCCGCGGCCGGCATCCTCTTCTCCTTCCCTGTCGGGGTGATGGCAGACCGCATCGGGCCGAAGCGCCTCCTCACCGCGTCGGCGCTCGTCTTCCTCTCCGCCCCCCTGCTGTACCTTCTCGTCGCCGATCCCCTCTGGCTCATTCCGGTGCGGTTCTTCCACGGCCTCGCGACCGCCATCCTGGGTCCGGTCGCCGCGATGATCATCTTCTCCCGGTACCCCGATAGGAAGGGGGAGATGAGCGGCCTCTACTCCTCGGCCACCCTGGCGGGGAGGACGGCCGCCCCTCTCGTCGGCGGGATCGTCCTCTCGGCCTTCGCGGCGTCCTCCGGCCTCCTCAGCTACCGCCTGGTCTATCTCCTCGCCTTCCTTGCCGCGGTCCCCGTCCTCCTCCTGGTCCTCCGCCTCGACGCCGGCCCCGCGGCGCCGCCGGCCGCGGGCGGGGCCGTCTCCCTCCGCAGCTTCGGCGAGAGCCTTGCATCCTTCGGGAAGAACCGCCTCCTCCTCTCCACGGCCCTCGTCGAGATGGCGACCTACTTCGCCTTCGGCATCTTCGAGACCTGGCTCCCCCTGTACCTCGTCGCGGCCGGGACGCCGGAGTACCTTATAGGTCTCCTCTTCGCCCTTCAGGTGCTCGCGATCGCCCTCTCCAAACCCTTCTTCGGGGCGGTCTCCGACAGGACGGGGCGGCGGACGCAGATCGTGCTCGGCCTCCTCGCCGCGGGCGGCTGCATCGCCGCCGTCCCCCTCACCGCCTCCGCCCCGGTCGTGACGGCCGCCGCCGTCGGCTTCGGCCTTGCCGTCTCCCTGGTCACCGTCTCGACAGGGGCGTACGTCGCCGACATCGCGGCGCGGCAGGAACTCGGCGCCGCGGTCGGCGCCCTCAGTTCGATCATGGACATCGGCCACGCCTCCGGCCCCCTCGTGGCGGGCATCGTCATCGGCAGCGCCGGCTATGCCGCGGGCTTCACGGCCCCGGCCCTTCTCGCCGTCGCCGTCGCCGTCCTCTTCGTTGTGGCCGGGCGGCGGGAGAGGGACGCAAAGGTCGAGGGGCGGTGACCTCTCTCGACGGTCGCGTTGATGAGACGATTCTCATTCTGTTCTGAGAAATCGGCTTCGTTGAAACCCTCATACCAGGTTTGATATCTCCCTCCTGATCGCAGGGAGGGAGCGTCGATCCACTGCCTTCCCCCCGGCGTTCGCCGGGGGACTGCTCGAAAGCCTGGCGGCTTTCTCACCGCCCCCGGACCCCCGACCTACGATTGGCCCCGGGAAGAGCGAACAGGATTCTATTCGGAGGAAAGAGATTGCCGTATCTCCTCTCTCTCTCTTCCCCGACCCTATCCTGTGTCGGGGGTCTGGGGGCGTCAGTCCCCCGGTTCAGATTGTGGGGAAGGCAGTGATCAACATTCCCCCAGCACCCGTAGGAGAAAGACAGCGGACCCCCTTTCCCTCATGGTATCGAATAACTACAATCGACCCGAAAACGAGCGACTCCCCGGAGCCGCACACATGAAAAAAAAGAGATTATTTCCTGCCGTTGAGGCGGATGACATGCCAGCCGAACTGGGTCTTCACCGGACCGACGACCTCTCCTTCCTTCGCCGCGAGACAGGCCTTCTCGAAGGGCGGGACCATCTGCCCCTTCCCGAACCAGCCGAGCTTTCCGCCTTCTTTCCCTGACGGGCAGGACGAATGCTTCCGTGCCAGGGCCTCGAAGTCCTCGCCGGACCGGATCCTCTCGATCAGTTCCTGTGCTTCTGCCATGCTCCCGACAAGGATGTGGGATGCGTTGCACTGTACCATACAGAAAAGGTGCGCCGTCTCTCTATATCAACGGGGCGACTCCCCTCTCGTTTTTGGGACGGTCACCCCTGAGTATGCTGCACTGCTTTTTGCCCGCTCGTGTTCCGACTGCCCCGGGAAACGACCTGCTGCCGGGAGATTTTTTGTGGATCAGAAATGCTTTCGAGAACACGTCGTACGAGCCCGGCGCGTTCAGGCCGCGTCGAGGTGCCGCCGCGCCGCCTCGGTCGTCTCCCGGCCCTGAGGCGTGCGCTTGATAAATCCGATCTGGATCAGATACGGCTCGTAGACCTCTTCGACAGTCCGCACCTCTTCGCCGACCGAGATGGCGATCGTCCTGACACCCACCGGCCCGCCGCCGAAATCGTCCGCGACCACCGAGAGAATCCGCCGGTCGAGATCGTCAAGGCCCAGGCGGTCGATGCCAAGCATCGTCAGGGCGCGGTCCGCCGTCTCCCCGTCGATGCGACCATCGCCCTTCACCAGGGCGAAGTCCCGCACGCGCTTGAGGAGGCGGTTGGCGATCCTGGGCGTCCCGCGGCTCCGCTGTGCGATCTCACGCTCACCCTCCGGGGTGATCGGCGTCTGCATGATCGCAGCGCTCCGCTCCACGATCCTGACAAGGTCGTCGACCTCGTAAAGAGTGAGACGGAAGATGAAACCGAACCTGTCCCTGAGGGGAGAACCGAGCAGCCCGACCTTCGTCGTCGCCCCCACCAGGGTGAAGGCTTCAAGCGGGAGCTGGACCGAGCGTGCGCCAGGCCCCTCGCCGATCATCACGTCGATGCAGGAGTCCTCCATCGCCGGGTAGAGGATCTCCTCGACCACCGGGTTCAAGCGATGGATCTCGTCGATGAAAAGGACGTCGCCCCGGGAAAGCGCCGTCAACTGGGCGGCAAGGTCGCCGGGCTTCTCCAGCACCGGCCCCGAGGTGCTCCTGATCCCGCCCCCCATCTCCCTGGCGATGATCTGGGCGAGCGTCGTCTTCCCGAGACCCGGGGGCCCCGAAAAGAGGATGTGGTCGAGTGATTCGCCGCGCTTTTTTGCGGCGGCGATGGCGATGGCGATGGCCTCTTTGATCTGTGGCTGGCCCACGAACTCGTCGAAGCGCGCCGGCCTGATGGCGGCGTCGTCGGACTCTTCAGTGAGGACAGCAGGCGAAGGGATGCGTTCCTTCATGGTGATCAGCGCTCCCGCAGACAGGCAAGTGCGGCGCGGATCAGGCCCTGCACAGTCGGATCAGGCAGGCCCGGCAGGACGGCGTCGACCGCATCCTCTGCTTCCTGCGGCGAGAAACCGAGCGACATGAGGGCGCTCGCGGCATCGCAGGCTTCTGTCGGGCGCCTGCTGACGGCGAGAGTATCAGCATGCTTCTTCATCTTCTCCTTCAACTCAAGGATCAGGCGCTTTGCGCTCTTCTGCCCGATCCCCGGGATCCGGGTGAGCGTCTTCTCGTCGTCGTCGAGGATCGCAAGGGCGAACTCCTCGAACGAGATTCCGGAGAGGATGTTCATGGCGTTCTTGGGACCGATGCCCGAAACCCCGATCAGGATCGTGAAGAGTTCCAGTTCGCGTTGCTGGAGAAAGCCAAAGAGCTGGATCTCGTCGTCGCGGACCGCCATATGGGTATAGACCCTGACGCGCCCCTGCGCCTGCCGGAGGCTCTCCAGCGCCGGCCTGGTCACCTGCACCCTGTAGCCGACGCCGCCGACCTCGATCACCACCCACCGCTCGCCGGTGGCCGTCACTTCTCCAGAGAGGTGGGCTATCATCTTAATTGCACCATATTGATGTGGCAGAGGGCGATGGCGAGGCCGTCAGCGGCATCGTCGGGCTGGGGCAGTTCCTCCAGCCTGAGGAGCCGGCGCATCATCTCCTGCATCTGATGTTTGTCGGCGCGCCCCGACCCGGTCACCGCCTGTTTGATCTGGTTGGGGGTGTACTCGGCGATCGGGATCCTGCGCTGCTCTGCGGCGAGGAGGAGGACGCCTCGCGCCTCGCTGACATGCATCGCCGAGGTGACGTTCCTGGAGAAAAAGAGTTTTTCCAGGACGACCCATGCGGGACCGTATTCGTCGAAGAGCCCGGAGACCGTATCGTAGATCTCAAGCAGCCGCTCCGAGGGTCTGCAGTCGCCGCCGGTCTCGATGCAGCCGAAGGTCAGCGGCGTCGGAAAGCGGCCGTCGGTGCTGAGGACGCCGTAGCCGGTTCTCGCCAGCCCGGGATCGATGCCAATGACGATCATGTGTATCCAGGTGTGCTCCCCGTCTATTGAATACTCGGTTCTCCTGGTTGATGATACCTTTTGTTGACGGCACTGTCGGTCGAGCTGCTGTACGGGGATGAGCTCATTCAGCGCCGCCACCTTGCTCAGGATCGATGATAACTCAAAGCCTAAGAAAGAGCCGATCTCATGCGCCAGCGGGAATCCGACTCCTCTGCCGCCATGCGACGTAGCCGTTCAGACGGCGTCGCCCTTCGCCCATAAGGGGTGATAACTCTTCAGCCGCACCTTTCGTGCATCCGCGTCCTGCATGACTGTCCTGAGAGTGTCATAGAACGTCTTCTGGTGGTGGGGGTGGCGGATATGGCAGAGTTCGTGGGCGACGACGTACTCGATGAGGTCAGGGGGAAGTATCGCAAGGCGTTCGTTGAAGACGATCCGCACGTCCGGGATGCAGTTCCCCCAGACGGTCTTCAAGAAGCGGATCCGGATCGGCGGGACGGCCACCCCGAGCGCATCGGCATACCGGGGGAGAGAGCGGTTCACCTCGGCCCTTGTGGTCTTCTGAAGAAATGCGGATACCGTCTCCCGGACTGGTCGGTCGTCCGGGACGAGGAGGAGATTTCCTGTGAGCGATCCCTCGTCCCTGCCGTTTGCCGGGACAGTCCTGATGGTCACCTCTTTTCCGAATACGAGAAGCGCCCCGCCGTTCGTATACTCGATCGGGCGCGCTGGCGTTCTCCCGGGGGCGGCGATCGTCTCATGGATATAAGTCGCATGCGATGCGACGAACGAACGGACAGTCTCCTTCGACGCCGCGGCCGGGGCGGTGACGCGGACAGTGTTGTCGGGCAATATCTTGAGGGTGAGGTTGACCGCCCGCTGGTTGTAGGCGATCACGTACGGGATCATCGTCCCGCCGGCGCGAAGGGAGGCGTGCTCCTCGCCCCGCGGCGTTTCCAGGGCTCGCAGGAGCCAGGCCTCGTGAGTGCGGAAGGCGGCGTCGATCTCGTGCCGGGTCGTCCCGGGCGGCGCCTTCACCACAATATGCCCCCCTTCCCGGATGTCGAGGGTCACGGTCCGGCAGCGGGGGCGAAATTCCACGGAAAAAGGGATGAGACGCCCCCGGGCTCTGAACAAACCGGTAGGGGAGTCTGAGGGTTTCAGTTTCCGGGTGACGGCCGCTGCATGCTCCCGGACACAGGTGCGGATCTTCTCCGCCAGCGTCCCGGGGGGCGCCCGGACGACGACGTCCCGGCCGTTTCTGAGGTAGATCTCGATCCGCCTGATCCCCGAGATGTATTCGATCTGGTAGGGGAAGGGCGGATCGTCGGGAGACCGGTGCACCATGCTCATGATCTCTTTTTCGGGATGGTAAAAGAGATGCTGGTCGGCGTCAATGTTCGGGATCGATGTCGCAGGAGGGTCACTTTCGGCCCGGTGTAGAGTCAACACCATGTCCAGAAGGATGTGGCGTCAACTACCCCGGCCTGAAGGCCGGGGCTTGAGACTCTATCGTGTCGATAGTTCTCGTATGGGTGGCTGACTGCACCCCTGCACCTCCAGGGTGTACCTGTAGGTGCGTGCTCTGGACTCGATGTTCCGAGCACCGATAAGGTCGGCATGGAGCGAGTGTCCGCAGCATTCGCAGACAAACGATTTCTTGTGCCGATTGTTCTTACTGATATGATTGCATC
>NZ_JAQVNX010000088.1 GCF_028702905.1 Methanofollis sp. | reverse complement strand
CGACGCAACCAACTACAAGCCTGACCAGTACCAGGTCAAGGTTGAGGGCATCGACGTCTCCGACGCGACCGCGACCACGAACTTCAACATCGTTGAAGGTCCGGTTTCCCCGACGGTCCAGCCGACCGGCAGTGAGACCACTGTCCCGCCGACCCAGACCGCAACCACCACCGTCCCGGCCACCACCCCGACTCAGCCCGGCTTCGGTGCGCTGATCTCCCTGATTGGCCTCGGTGCAGTTGCGTTCCTTGTCATGCGCAGGAACTAATCCCCCCTTTTTTTTAGCGTCTCTCTTCTGTTCTCCGCTCCCGTTTCATTCCAGTGCTCTGCTGAATCGCTCCTGAAACGGAGTTTCAAGCGGTTTTTTGAAAGCCCCCTCTGGTGGCTTTCATGGTAAATCCCCATGCTGTGGTTGCTGCCTCTCCCTGATCGCAGGAAGAATGTGCGGACCCCCTGCCTTTTTCATATCATTCGTGGGGGACTAAATCGAATGTCTTCGACCCTCTCCATCTCACTTTGTTTGTACATGAGTATGGGGGGCAAGGCGCCCCGGAACCGGTGCTTCAGAACAGGAATTCGAGAGTAATCTCTCCAGAAGCATTCTACGCGAGGATGAAAAAAGTCAATTTCAACGGGTTTTTCTGGCAGGAATGCCGATACCCTGTGAACTTCCCCGCGCCTGTTTGGGCGTGGCTTCCTGCTTCATGGACAACACTTGCATCACAGAAATATGATGTAGAGGTGTCGTCTTCACAGCACGGGAAATCGGAGATTTCCCTGACCGGGAAGTGCTCCGCATTTCCACAGGCTCAATGGGCTGTTCCATCCCCACGCGGTGAATATTCGCCGCGGCATTGTAATCTCGATCGGCAACAAACCCACAGTACGGACATTCGTGGACTCTCTCGGAGAGCGTCTTTTTCACAATGCTCCCGCCGTTTGAGCACATCTGTGACGTATTCCGGGGATCGACTTTTACAAGTTTCGTACCTGCACTTTCAGCCTTGTACGCAAGATCAGAATAGAATCGTCCCCATGAAGCATCGCGAATGCTCCTGTGCAGTCCTTTAGAGTTGCCTTTCTCCTTCAGACCTTTGATATTCAGGTCTTCGACGCAGATCGTTGCATAGGTATCAACATACAGGCGGGAGAGTTTGTGCATAAAATCTCTCTTCTGGTTCGTGATATGATCATAGACCGTCTCCAGTCTGCTCTTTGCTTTCTTCCAGTTCTGTGAAAATCGTTTCTTCCGGGCAATGCTCTGTTGCAACTTCTTGATCCGGTCAAGCGAGTGCTCATAGAATCGGGGGTTTTCGATCACCGCACCCTCGCTATCGACCGCAAACGAGTTCAGACCGACATCGATACCGACAGATTGCCCTTCACGTTTTGACGTGGAGACCTCCCGCTCTGCCTGAACAATCACGTAACATCTATCACCAGAACGGGTGATCAGGACACCTTTCACCTTCCCGTGTATGGCCGGTGCATGGTGAAGGGAAGTGTTCCGATCTTCGAGAATGAGATGGTGCTATGCTCTTTATCAATCTTGAACCCTGGCTGGTTGTAATTGAGCGTCCGGTACCGGAAGGCGCTCTTGAAATGGAGCTTGCCGATCTTCCATCCTTTCTTCTGTGTATGTGACAGTGCGGCGATGTTGCTCCAGAGGGTATAGTTCACCATCTGGAGCACTTTGGAATATACCTCTTTCAGTGCAGGATTCTTGTCTTTCAACGTGACGATCCGCGCCTGCGTTTTCTGCATCTTCGGAGTGATCCCATTCTCTCGTGCAGTGTTGCACTCTTCAAGAAGTTTGTTATATAACCACCTGCAGGTATCGAGTGCAGCATTCAGCCGTGTCTCAACGGTTGCGTCTGGATATGCTCGATACTTGTAGGAAAAGAGCATCGACAGTATCATATCCGCCCACTCATAAGATATACCTGTTCTATACGTGGCGAAGGTGAAGACAGGTGGATCCGCTTCACGTCAAATTGGAAATGTGCCTGACAGGTCTAACCTCCTTTGGTTGTGCGGTGGTATCTCCAGTCCGTTGACTGGTGACCGTGCACTTCCAAAGGAACTGTATATGGGTATCTCTCTCCGGTGGTGCACACTTCCCACTCCTCCCTCTTCACCCCCACAATTTAAACAAGACAGGAGCATCATTATCCATGAAACTCGTAACCAGGCTGATTGACATCGCCCATCGCGGTGTCCTCCTCCATGCCACCGATGCACGGGAGATCAGCGTGCGGGACGGCGACCGGGTCGAGGTGAATAACCAGGTCACCGGCGAGTCGGTATCCGCCTTTGTCGACACCACCGCCTCCCTCATCGACCCGGGCGTGATCGGCGTCTACCGGCAGACCCAGCAGCAGATCGACGTCCTTGACGGCGCCGAGGTCGAGGTGCGGGCGGCCGACCGTCCGGCCTCCCTCGACTACATCAGGAAGAAGATGGACGGCCAGCGCCTCTCCAAGGAAGAGACCTACGCGATCATCAGGGACGTCGTCGGCGACGTCCTCTCCCCGAGCGAACTCACCGCCTATATCGTCTCCACCTACACGAACCCCCTTGACATGGACGAGGTGGAGTACCTCACGCGGGCGATGGTGGACACCGGCGAGCACCTCCACTTCCCCTCGTACCCGATCGTGGACAAGCACTCGATCGGCGGGGTGCCGGGCAACAAGATCACCCTCCTTGTCGTCCCGATCGTCGCCGCCGCGGGCCTGAAGATCCCGAAGACGAGTTCGCGTGCGATCACCGGCGCCGCCGGCACTGCCGACCTCATGGAGGTGCTCGCCCCTGTGGAGTTCACCGCCGCCGAGGTCCAGCAGATGACAGAGAAGGTGGGTGCGGTGATCGTCTGGGGCGGGGCGACGAACATCGCCCCGGCCGACGACCGGTTCATCACCGTCGAGTACCCCTTCAAGATCGATGCACGGGGCCAGATGCTCGCCTCGGTGATGGCGAAGAAGTTCGCGGTCGGCGCGAACCTTGTCGCCATCGACATCCCGGTCGGCGAGCACACCAAGGTTCCGACCGTTGAGGAGGGGCGAAAAATGGCGCGTGAGTTCATCGATCTCGGTGAACGCCTGGGCATGCGTGTGGAGTGCGCTCTCACCTATGGCGAGTCCCTTGTCGGCCACACCATCGGCCCGAAACTCGAAGTGAAGGAGGCGCTCTCCGTCCTCGAAGGTGCGAAAGAGCCGAACTCCCTCATCCAGAAGAGCCTCTCCCTTGCCGGCATCCTCCTGGAGATGTCGGGGAAGGCGGCGCCCGGCCAGGGCTATACGATGGCCCAGGAAGTTCTCGCTTCAGGCAGGGCCCTTGCAAAGATGAAGGAGATCATCAGGGTGCAGGGCGGCAACGCCGACGTGACCGCCGCGGAGATCACTCCCGGCGAGTTCCAGTTCGTGGTCAATGCCCCGACGAGCGGGTATGTGGTCGAGTTGAACAACAAGGCTCTCATCAGCCTTGCCCGTGCTGCGGGCGCACCGCAGGACCCGGGTGCGGGCGTCTCCGTCCATGCAAAGAAGGGGACACAGGTTCGGGTCGGCGAACCTATCTTCACAGTCTATGCCGACCGGAAGTGGCGCCTCCAGAAGGCGCTCGAAGTCGGTCGCCAGTTGATGCCGGTCGTTGTCGAGGGGATGCTCCTCGACCGCGTCCCCGGCAGGCACTGGGGGCCGGGAGGTGAATCCCATGGTATGTAAACTACGTATTCTGATCATTGCTGCCCTTGCCCTCCTCCTCTGCGGCACTGCCGTGCAGGCGTCCACCCTCGTCGATGTGACGGTGAAGGACGCGGACGACGGCACCGCCCTCAAAGGGGCGACGGTCTATGTCGACGGCAGCGACGAAGGCACCACCGACTCGCGCGGCGAGGTGTCCTACCGGCACACGGAGTCCTCCCGCTACAACCTGAAGGTGACGAAGTCGGGCTACAAGGACTGGTATGAACGCATCGACGCCGACGACACCTCTGTGGCCGTGCGGATGGACAGAGATTCTCTCGACCTGAAGATCACCGTCTATGACGCCGACACCTTCCTCCCGGTCTCCGGTGTCTGGGTCGAGATCGCTAATAAGGTGAGCGGTGAAAAGGACTCTGAAAAGACTGATTCGACCGGTCTTGCCACCTTCGAGGTGAAGGCGAACGAGGACTATTCTGTCGAGGTCGAGGCAAAGGGCTATGACCTGCTACAGCGGGAGATCGAGATCGACGACGAGGTCGAGCCCGTCCAGTTCTGGCTCTATCCTGAGGGCAGGTTCGCCTTCCGGGTGCTTGATGCCAGGGACCATGTCCCGATTGCCAATGCCACAGTGAAGGTCGGCGGGACGGTGCGGGGGACGACGGGCCGCGACGGTTTCGTCACCACTGTCCTGGATACGGACAGGCGATACCTCGTGGAGGTGACCCACCCGGCGTACAGCGACTACTGTCAGGAGGTATCTATCCCGGAGAATGCCGTCCTCACCGATATCTTCCTCTCCAAGTCCACGTACCCGGTCTTCATCTCGGTCTATGACGCCGCGAAGGCCCCTCTGGCCGGGGCGAGCGTCTCTGTCGACGGTAAAGACGTCGGTGTGACTGATAATTACGGACGGTTCAGCCTTGAGTCGGTGGTGGCGGGCACGCATGCCATCGAGGTCAGAGCTCCCGGCTATGTCGCCTGGCAGGGGTCGTGCAACTCTCGTGACCAGAAGACCGACCTTGTCGCCGAACTGGTGCCTGTCTCTGTTCCTGTTGCGGTCATCGTCGGGAGTCCCGACCACAAAGCCCTTGCCGGTGTGGCAATTGGCGTGAATGGGACGGACCGGGGCGTCACCGGGGCGGACGGGATCCTGAAACTCGACATCGAGCCCGGCAGTTACAATGTCTCGGGAATGCTCGACGGCTACAAACCCACATATCTGGTGCAGCAGGTCCCGATCGGTTCCTCGGGCGAGTCATGCTCCCTCACGATGCAACCTTCCGGCCTACCTCTCGGGATCATCGGCGTGGTCGCGGTCATCCTTGTCCTCGTGGCGGTCGCCGGTGTGGTCGTGGCAGGGAAGGTGCGGACTCCATCACGCCGCAATCGCAGGCCCGGTCGGCGTGGCGGTTTCTAAACATTCTATTCCCCTTTTTTGGATCCGGGAGAATTTTTTGGCATTGCGGTGCCGGCCCCCTCAATCGCCGTTAATGAATTATATTGCTTTCTCTTTTTTAATCCTGCATTTTTTTTGATCATCTTAATTATGCCATTATTAATCTATCTTTTTGAATATCTGACAATATTTTCAAGATAATATGAATCGTCCTGTTTTATATGGGGATCGGGTCTGTACATACCTGAGGGAGAAGATATGTCGATACAACGTTTTGGAATACTCCTTTTTGGCGTGCTGTTCCTCTTCTGTGCCGGAACCGCTGCCGCGGAGCCCCAGATGCACCTTCAGGCCGATACTGCATGGCTTGTCGCCGGTAGCGGGGGCACGTCGACGGTCATGGTGACGGTGACCGATAGCGGTGGGGCGCCCCTTGCCGGGCAGAGCGTCGCGTTCTCCTGTGATCCCGCGCTGGGTACGGTGTCGCCGTCCACGGTGACGACCGGCGCCGATGGAAAAACGACGGCGACATTCAGGGCCGGGACGAGGAGCGGCCCGGCGACGATCACGGCGACGTTTGAGTACCTCGACGAAGACGATGTCCCCCGGACAGTTTCTTCGTCCTGCGACCAGATGATCGACCACGCCGCCCCGTACAGGCTTGCTGTCCTTGAGTACGAGAGCGAGATCACCGTCGGGTCCACGACCGCGATCGTCCTTGCCATGGAGGACAGGTACGGCAACCGCGTCGACGCCCGCCGGGAGGCCGAGACCGTCCGCTTCCAGGTCGGGTCGCCCGGCGGCCGTGCCGGTATCTCTGACGGGAGCGAGTACCGCGACGACGTCGTCCTGCCTGTGGACGAGAACGGGGATGTGACGGCCGACTTCAGGGCCGACCAGACGGCCGGCGAGAACATCATCTACGTCTCCTTCCCGGGCACGGTCGCCGCCACTACACTCACCATCTATGGCATCGGCAACGCCGCCCCTGCCTCGATCGCGTGTTCGGTCAACCCGTACTCCGACCCCGTCCCCTGGGTCCCTGCCGACGGGGAGAGCACGTTCACCCTCACCTATACCCTGAAGGACGCCTCTGGCAACCCTGCAGGGAACCGTTCCGTGCTGTTCTCCGCCCTTGCCGGGGAAGACCGGTCTGCGGTCACGAACTCTGACGGTCAGGTCATGATCTCCTATGGACCAAAGGACGCCACCGGCACCGTGACGATCACGGCGACGTCGGCGGATGATCCATCAGTGGTCTGTTCGCAGACTGTCGAGTTCACGAACACCGAACCGGTGAACATGCTCCTTTCGGCGAACCCCCAGTCCATGCCGAGCCGTGACGTGAAGGATGACATGGCCGCGGAGATCAGGGCGAAGGTCATGGACGAGAAGGGCAACCCTGTCTTCGGAGAGACAGTAACCTTTTCCCTTTCCAACATCGATACGGCCGGATATAGTGCCACCGCATCCCCCGAACTGGTGGAGATGTCGGCGACCACGGACGGAGACGGCTATGCCGTCGTCCATTTCAGGCCCGGCGCCTTCACCCGCGACCGCAATGACCCCGCCTACAGCAACACAGCCACCGGGACCTGCGAGGTCGTCGCCGTGTGGGGTGACGTCAGCCGCACCCTCCCCCTCACCTGGAAGAACTATCCCTATCTCTCTGTCTCCACCTCGGTCGACCCCGAGACCGTCGAGGTGAATGGGACGGTGAACGTCACTCTCGCCCTCAAGGGCGATGGGTGGGCCCTCCAGCCCGACCCGATCGACGTGGTGCTGGCGATTGATCGCTCGGGAAGCATGCTTTACGACAACCCTGACCGTATGCATTCGGTGAGGGAAGCGGCAAAGCAATTTGTCGGCAGCATGTCATCTGACCGGGATCGTGTTGCGGTCGTTTCCTTCGGGAGAAATGGATCCATCAGTCGCCCTGGATCAAATTCCAGGATCTCAACGAGTTATATCAACAACAATTATGTGTGCCCGGTCACCTACAGCGACTATGCCACGGTCGATTCCGATCTTTCCAGCGACGCTGCTGCTGTCGATACGACACTCGACTCCTTGGTCCCGGATCACGGCACGCCCATGCGCCACGGTCTTTACAAGTCTGTCAGCGAACTTGTATCTGATGGGCGGGACGACGCGGTGAAGGCAATCGTTCTGCTCTCCGACGGTGACTACAACTGGTACGGCGACCCGCTGGCCCGGGGATACCAGGGTAGCTCCACTCCTACGTATTACAACGATCTCGACAGCAGGTACTACTATTATTCCGGCCTCTCGCATGCCGAGCAGAATATGGCCACCTATGCCCTGGACCATGATATCAAGATCTACTCGATCGGTTATGCGGATAGCATATCCTCCGGCGGCAGGAGTACGCTCCGGACCCTTGCCGAGACGACGGGCGGAAAATATTATGATGGCGATGCCGCGAATATCGATGATGTGTACAGCCAGATCGCCGGCGACCTCAAGACCGAGGCCGGCGTGGACACCATGATGGACCTCTCCTTCCAGAACGTCCAGGTGAACAACGCCCCTGTGCCGGGCGAGGATGTCTTCGCCTACCAGTACATCCCCGGTGTCTCGACGAATATCGCGAGCTGGATCGACAACGAGACCGGCCACTACGACCCTGTTCCCCTCCACACCGAGGACCAGACGGCCGACTGGGAGGACGACCAGAGCCTCCACTTCGACATCGGCACGGTCCGCCTCGGCCAGACCTGGACGACCTCCTACACCCTCAAGGTGCTGAAGGACGGGAACATCAATGTCTTCGGTCCGGGTTCGACGATCTCCTTCAATGGCGGCACTGATTCGCTCGACCTCCCTGAAACTTTCATCACCGCCGTTCCCGACCTGAACAACACCGGGATCATGAACGCCACCCTTGACCTCGTCGAACCTCTACAGCGTGTCGGTTCTGGTCCGGTCACCGACTTCCTGAAGGTGGGGTGGCACATGAACTACACGGGCAACTATACGGCCACCCAGCGTCTTTCCTACTCCACAGACCGGGGGAAGACCTGGACGCCCTTCCTGACGATGACGCCCAGGCCTGCAGGCGAGCGTGACGAGGTGGCAAGTCTTGACATCCGCTCCCTTGCCGCCGGCAGGTACCTGATCCGCGTCGATGCGACGGCGCCCGACACCCGCAGCGACAGGGTGCAGCTCATCAATGGGATCCAGGTGGGTAACCTCCAGTCCAACAAGATCAGGCTGGAATAATTTTTTTCTTTTTTTGACTCTGTAGAATCAGACATGAGTCGGGAGCACGCCCCAGGCATACCGCATGAAAATTGTTCTGAGGAGTTCGTCTGGTCAACGTGCCTTCCCGCACGCTTGCGCCGGGGGCGCTGCCCCCAGACCCCCGGAATTACGATAGGACGGGGAAGGCAGAGGGCGAA
>NZ_JAQVNX010000087.1 GCF_028702905.1 Methanofollis sp. | reverse complement strand
GTTTGCCCTGCAAGAACAGAATCTTGTCGGGGTATCAGGTGCGGAACGCGCCTTTGGGCCTGTGGACTTGCCTCAGTAGAGGGAGGATGAAGCAGGAAGCCACGCCCTTCAGGGCGTGGTAGTTCACGTCCGTCCTGGTCTGTGTGCCGGCACACCTTCGGTGTAACGCTAGTTTTATACGACTACCACTCCACTCTACTCTCAGGTGAAGCCGCCATGTCTCCCGGTGACTCCCTGGCGGGGGAAAAGGAGCGGGATATGAACGATCCGGACCGCGAGCGAATTGTCAAAGAGATCGGCCGGTGCCTGTCAGGCGTCGAGGATCTGCTGCTTGGCTACCTCTACGGCTCGTTCCTCGTGCGAAGCGACTTTCATGACATTGATATAGGTCTGATCGTTTCCGGGGAAAGAAAGCCGTACGAACTCTTCAGGTATACCATGGAGATCGCGTCCGACCTGGAGCGATGCATCACGCCGAGGTACGAGGTCGATCTTCGGATTCTCAATACTGCGCCCGTGGAGTTCCAGTACGAAGTGGTGAAGACGGGAAGGGTCGTCTTTGCCCGGGATGAGAGCCTCCGGATTGCATTTGAGGCTGAAGTCCTGGCGAAGTACCTCGACCTCAAGCCTCTCTATGACAGGATGGACAGGGCGCTCCTTGCACCGGTGAACAGATGAGAATTCTTCGTCACATGCGGGAATTGCAGGACGCGCTGGAAGACTGGGGGAGGTATCAACGCATCCCCCGAGAACGGTTCTTTTCAGATCGGGATACCAGGAATATGGTTTTTCATGCCATGATGGTCGGCATCCAGTCTGCGATCGATATCTCGACCGACCTGATCGCGGAAGAGCACCTCCGGAGGCCTGCGAGTTACCGGGAAACTTTTGAGATCCTCGGCGAGAACGGGATCCTCCCCGAACCGCTTACCCGCGATCTCTCGGCTCTGGCAGGGTTCCGCAATGTCCTGGTCCATATATACTGGGACCTGGACCTCGAACAGGTCTATGCGATCCTGCAGCAGGATCTCGCTGTTCTCACGGCATTCCTCGATGCCATACAGGTTCATCTCCGTGAGCGGGATGCGGCCGACCCATAATATCGCCTGTATGAGTGAACGAACGAAGAGAGTTGATGAAAACATAGGCTTCGAATTTTGCCCGGGGGTGAACCCCCCTGATGGGGGGGTATTTCGGTGGAGAATTTTTTCAGAGTCTGAACTCCGGGACTCGCCTCTCGATCGGGAACCTGACTGTGGTGCCTCATCACCTCTTCCCCGGAGGGCCAGACCGGCACCGATGCCGCAGAGGGTGAGCCAGGTCCCAAAGCCCGGTGATTCCGTTGTCGGGGTCGGTGTTTCATTCTCCGCCGGAATGGCGATATAATCCATTTTCGGACCTTCGAGGACGACGATCTCCCAGTATATGTCTCCGTCACGGATCATGAGCAGTGCGCTCTCGATCCGGGCGTCTTCGGGCCGTTGACCGACGGCCTGTCCAATCGCCTCCGACCTGTTGATAGAAAACTGGTCTTCTGAGAGATACCTGCCTGAAACAACATTTCCGTCCTCAAGGTCGACGATATACTCGGAGAACGTCTCATTCTCGTCGACGAAGTACACCCGTGTGTGCGACGGTCCTTTCGGCTCTTCTGTATAACGCTTTGGGGAGTGGTCCTCGATATAGGACTGGACGCCCTCATCCTCTTTGAGTGCTGGATACTTCTGGTAGAGCCCGTGGAAGGGGTCGGGATCAGGGGTCTGGATGGGCAGCGCCTCATCGCGGTCGATGATTTTGACAAACACGATCGAAGGTTCCTTGGTATGTTCTGCAGTCTGGTTGTTCAGGTAGAAGAGTTTCTTCTCGCTTGCTTTGACCGGGACGATGCACACATACCGGTGTGTCCGATTCCCGCCATGTTCCCACCAATCAATCCCGCCATGTTCTTCAATGAATGTCCTGATGGTTTCGTTTTTCTGGGCATTCGGATGAATGCCGTACAGGATCAGGGTCTGGTCTCCCTGACCGGGAAGAGGTGTCTGCACCGCCGCCGATACCGGAACGGCAAGGAAGAATATCGTAAACAGAATCCCGATGATCAGGAGAGGATACCGTGCTCGAATTTTTCTTCTCATATTCTCACTCCCTTGAGAAAGAGGCACCTATAAATATCAGAAATCTGAGAATATTTCTTACCTCCGTGCAGTGTGAGACCCCGTCAGCGTCTGGACAACACAGCGGGGTCTCGCCGGGAGACCGATTTTATCTCAACTCCTCAGGATCTCTTTTCCATAAGAGTATTCTCCGTTTCTCACCCGGCCTTTGACTTCGGTGTCACCTCGGCATAGACCCTGACAACATCGTCGTACCGGTCATACCCAACGTACACCTTCTCGCCTCCTTTCTCTGTGCATTCCCAGAAATACGGCCCGATTGGCTCGTCACAGAACATGCTCACCACGCGTGCCGTCCAGTTCCCCTCGGTATATCCTGCATTGCCAAGGGCCTGCCTCACCTCGGTGAGGGGGAGAAATGTCAGTGCTACGGCAGGGTCGGGATAGTCGTATATTCCCCGGTAGTGTGGTGTTCCGTTCTCGGTGATGGAGACGTAGGCGACGGCGACAGGATTGCTATCTTGATAGAAGGGAATAAGATAGAATTCACGTATTGTGTGGTCCAGCGACGTCACCATGATAGCGTCTCCAGCGACAGCGCCGGTGAAGTTTGATGCGATATTTCTCTCTGCCTCAGCGACGAATGTGGGGATATCTTCTGGAGGGATCGTTTCTGCTGAGACCTGTGGCCCTTCTTTACCCGGGGAGAAGAGGAGGAATGTTGCAAGCAAAGACCCTACGATTACTATCAGGACAAGTCCTGCAATGAGTTTTTTGTTCATGGTTTTTCTCCGGATAATGCTACATAGATGCCAAAAAATAGAATGGATGATTGATCATGCTCTTTTATCTGTCAATTCATCATAAACCGTGACTTTTCCACGCTGATCAAACCCGACGTACTTGATCCCATCATCTGTCGTTTCAAACTGCCAGAGAGGGTATTCTCGTGATATCGTCTGGAGACATGGTTTCCAGACAAGAACGGCGTTCCCGTCACTCTCATATCCTTCACAATCGAGTGCTTTCATGGCCTCATCCTGTGTTGGGACTGGATGATATTCTGAGGACACTTCCATGCAGCTCCCGAAATCAGCGATATCATCACGGATAAAGACTTCAACGACCACGACAGTCCGGTCATCTTTTTCAAAAGGAATCAGGTAGTAATCACTGTACTCATCCTGAAGGGAGTGAACATAGAGCATTTTTCCAGGAGTTGATCCTTCCAATTCTTCCTTGAAGAGATCTAGTTTCTTCATCTCATCCAGGGCAAACTGTGAAAGGTCGGTCTTCTCTGTCATCTGGATATTATCTTCTTCATCGGCCATCAAATGCATATCTTTTGTTTTTTCAGCATAGTCGGCAGATCTTATCTGCCAGCCATTTACAGTGACACACTTGTTGTACCAGTGGCTTTCTGAAAGAGCAGGTTTAGTAATGGGAGTAAAATATTCATTCTTCCAGTCATCAGCAGAGACATACTTACTGTTAACCGATGATGACCTATTAGCTGGATCAAATGCCCATATACCATAAACTGAATACGGCCGACCTCCGTATTCAAAATATTTTGCTCCCTTAACGATCATCCAATGAGCTGAGTTATAAACCAGCGATGCTGAAGGAATCCCATATTCAGCAATGTCATATACCTGTCCGAGAATTGCAGCATCTTGATGTTGTGGTTGCCATCCATTGTCACTGGCACCAGTGCCATCTACGTAGTGCGCCACACACTCTGCAAGTCCACGGGGATCGGTGTACCATGTAGATCCTTCAATGTTGTTTGCACGAATGTAGTCGTACAGAGTGTCTTGGCTAACATAGTCCCCATGATAATCAATCCACATCTGAGCAACAGCCGCACCACAGTAATAGGGTGTTTCCTGTTCATAGTATGGTACGGTGAGGTTGATCTGCTGATCCACAGCTCCTACAGGGAATACGAGCATACTCCCTATGAAGAATAGAACCAGCAGAACCATGCTGACCTTTGAATGCTTTCTCTTCATTGTTCCTTCTCCTTTCAAATTGTTTGCTCCAAAGAATCAGCATTGCACTAAATATCACAAATGGCGAGCAACAACGCTAATCCTCCGTGCAGTGTGAGACCCCGTCAGCGTCTGGACAACACAGCGGGGTCTCGCCGGGAGACTGATCTGATCTCCACGTCCAGAAATATTCTCTCTATTTTATATGTGAGTTATGGTGCAATCGTTTAACTGTCGGCCCCCGCGAAACTGTTCTCTCCAGCTGATCGTGATCCTGGTTTCATGGATGACACTTCAGATAGAGAGGTAGCCTCACAACACTCTGTTGAAAGGGGGAATTCTCTCTTGAAAAGGCGGTAGGCCGAGAGATATGATTTCCGGGATCGTTTTTCCTTTATCTCGTGGTCGAGGCGGGTCTTCACATCGGGCATGTCGATACGCGGACACTCTCAAAAGACGAAAGGGGGCAGCCCCACGAACCCCCCGAAAAAGAAGCGCCTTCAGCAGCTCAGAGATTCAACTGCTTCGCATAGGAGGCGAGGATCTGAATGGGAAAGCCGCGGTGCTCGTCGAGCGCCTGCTCGTCGTCGGGCGACGAGACGAGCCCTGCCGCATAGAGGAGGAGGAGGGCGTTGTCCAGGGTGTACGAGACCGCGTCCTCGACCTGGTCGGCAGGGAGGTCCATCGCGAGGAGCGGCCTGTCGTCCCCGGAGAATGACGGCATCCCCTCGGAGACGGCGACCTGAGCCTGCAGGTCGGAGGCACGCTTCTTCAGGATTTCGAGCGCCGTGGCGACGGTCGCCGGGGCCTCCCTCTTCGCAAGCCTCTGCAGTGCCGTATCGGCCCGCGTCACCGCGATCCCGTACAGCCCGACCTTGAAACTGAGGAGGGCCGAGGCGATGGCGTGTCCGGTCGTCTCGTCCAGGCCCGCGAGCCGCGGCCCGACTCTCTCGATATATGCCTCCAGGTACTTTTCTGCCCGTCCCATACTCGTCTCCTCCTTTCTGCACTGATATTTATTTCCTGACCCTCACCGCGAGGAAGGTGATCGTGGCGGCGAAGAGCACCTGCATCACCGGCCCGGTGGAAAAGTCGCCGATGACGAAGATGATCACCGCAAAAACCGGCGCCATCAGGGATACAAGGTCTTTTTTCTCGGTGGAGTAGGCGATCGCCCCGAGGATGAAGGCGGCGATGATGCACGCCACCCGCCCGAACGTCCAGAAGGGGTGGGTGACAAGCATCTGGTCGCCTGCGGCGACGATGGCGAGGGTCGATACCAGAATCCCGCCGAACGAAACCAGAGGCACGGCAAGCCATGCCCTGCTGTCAAACCCATGCCACGACATATATCCCATCAGATCTATGCGCCGCACATTTAAAAGGGAGGTGGCGGAGATCATAGTGTGGCGGTCCTTGTCTTTTCCGATGTCCATGCCGATGCGGAGGCTCTCTCCCGCGTCCTCGCCCTGCGGGAGGAACCGGCATTCACGCGGCTCTTCGGCCGGGTCGACACCGTCGTGAACCTCGGCGACCTCCTCGGCCGCGGCTACGCCCCGATCGAGACCCTGCGCCTGGTGGAGCGCCTCGCCGGGGAGGTCACGCTCGTCTCCCTCCTCGGCAACCACGACCATGCCTGCATCCACGGCATACCGGTGAGCGGCAGCGACGTGAGGAGCGAGGCGGTCCACCGCCGCCTGAACAGGTCTCCCCACCTCGACGCCCTCTCCCGCCTCCCTGTCGAAGCGGTGCTCGACGCCACCCTCTTCGTCCACGGCGGCCCCCTCCGCCTCGGCGACGTCCTCACCGAGCAGCCCTTCTGGCAGCGCCTCTCCCGCGTGCCAGGCCCGAGTTTTGCGGGCTACCACTACACGCCGCAGATGGCCTTTGCCGAACTGGAACGCCGCGGCCTCTCCCACCTCTGCTGCGGCCACCAGCACGTCCCCCTCTGCTGCCAGAAAAAGGACGACCGTATCGTCTCCGTCCCCCTGAGGCCCGAACCCCTCCCCGGCCTGCCTGTCGCGGGGGCCTGCATCGACCTCTCCGTGCCGACCATCACGCGGCTCGGTGCCTGCACCGGAGAGAACCCGGAGTGTGCCGTCACCGACTTCCGCCGCTTCTGGTATCTCAGGCTAGAGTGACGGGCCGGCCCGCCACCGCGGCGAGAGCCTCCTCCAGGCGGTGCAGGCGGTCTGCCTCCCCGTCTGCAAGGGCCCTCTTCCGCGCCTCCGCGCTTGCGAGCGCCTGCCTGTCTCTCTCCTTCTCTGCCTCCGCGCTCGCGATCGCCTCTTCGAGTCTCCGCGCCTCGCCGAGGGCGGTGCAGGCCCGTACCCGCTCCTCCGCGGCGGCGACCCTCTCCCGCACCCCGTCGAGGGCGGCGATCCGCGCGTCCATCTCCTTCTCGGCCGCCCCCGCGTCCGCGAAGAGTGCAAGGTCGTCCTTTCCTTTCAGGGCCAGTTCGCCCCCTGGGATCTGCCTCTGCACGACCCCTGCCGCGGCCTCGACGAGGGGGAGAATCTCCTCGCGGCCCGCGTCAAGCGGCCGGTCCAGGAGCGCGGTGCAGGCTTCGAGGGTGCGGAGGTCCTGCTGCGCACGGGCACGCCCCGCGACCCGCTCCGCCTTCCTCATCACCCGCGCCTCCTGGGCCGCCGTGTTTGTGAGGTCCTGTACGGCCCCTTCCTCCTCCTTTTTCAGTCCGGCAAGCCTCTCCTGCTCGGTCATGCAGGCGGCATAGTCCTGGCCCGCTGTGAGCGCCCGGAGTCTCTCCCCGTCCCTGGCGATCGCCGGGTCGGCCGCCTCCAGCCTTTTCCTGAGCGCCCCGATCTCCGCGTCGAGATTCTCAGTCTCTGTCCCCGCCTCCGTGACCGCGGCAAGGCCCGCACGGGCGGCGCCGATCCGCGCCGTCGTCGCCTGTGCCTCCTTCACCAGGCCGGTGAGGGTGTTGATCTCCCGGCCGATATCCCGGGTGACCCCCCTGACCTCCTTCATCTCCTCCGGGAATACGGCGGCGAGGTATCTCCCCTGCCCCTTCTGGGCCTTCAGGAGGCCGGTGAGGAGTTCGGCGGCCGCCGCATAGAACCCGTCCGCATCGTCAGGGAGGGGATGGGCGGCCTGCTGCTCCATCGCGGCGATGAAGGCCGGGAGAGAGCGGTCTGTCACGCTCTTCAGTTTCGGGTGGACGTCCTCCCGCCCTTCGGCGTCCTTCAGCGTTGCGAGGAGACGGCCGAGGTCCTCCAGCGAGGCCGAGACAGCCGTCCTGCACCTCCCTGTCGCCTCCTCCAGGCCGGCCTCGATCTCCTCATCCCGTGCGTCCAGCCACGCCCCCGCCCCGTCGACGGTGAGCGTGAGACTCTCCTCTACCTCTTTCTTTGAAAAAAGACCCTTGAGAAAGCGGAACATCACCGATCTATCGGTGGCCCGCTATAAAGGGTTTCAGGCACTCAGTCCGAGCAGGAGATCTGCTTGATCCGGTCGACGCCGTGGATCTGGTCGATGACGTCGGCGACACTCTCCGGCACGAGACTGCGCCAGTCCTCGTCCGCCGCCATCCGCCGCCTGATCTCGGTGCCCGAGAGGGTGTCGCGCATGTACATCGGCAGGGTCTGCACCTTCATGCCGCCCTCGGAGAAGAGCCTGATCACGAGGGGGTTGTTCGAGTAGACGACGTCGAAGTACGGCGTCATCGAGTAGACGTGCGAGACCCAGAGGGCGTTCCTGCGGAGGTCCTCGATCGGGATCGCGTAGAAGGGGATGCCGATCTCCTCCAGGGCCGCCGCGATCATCATCACCCTCTCGCCCGCGGTGAAGGGGTTCTCGACCTCGTGGGAGAGCTGGGCGCTCCCGACGCCGATGACGATCTCGTCGACCTGGGGGGCGATCCTCGATATCACCGAGTGGTGGCCGTTGTGGTACGGCTGGAACCGCCCGATGTAGAAGGCACGCGTCATGGCCGCCCCGCAAGGGACGCGATGAGCGCGGCGTGCGCCCCGGCCACGAAGCCCGCGTCGATGTTCACGACGGTCAGCACGGAGCAGGACTGGAGCATGCTCGCGAGTGCCGCCTGACCCTGGCCCATGAAACCATAACCTGTCGAGACAGGGACGCCGATCACCGGCCTGTCCACGAGCCCTGCGACGACGGCGGGAAGAGTCCCCTCCCGCCCCGCGGCGACGACATAGACGTGCGCCCCGGCAAGGTCCTTCAGGGCCGGGAAGAGGCGGTGGACCCCGGCCGCGCCGACGTCGTAGGCTGTCCGCACCTCGCAGCCCATCTCCTCGGCGACGACACGCGCCTCCTCCGCCACCGTGATGTCGGCCGTCCCCGCGGTGAGGATGGCGACGATCCCGCCGTTCTTCTCGGGCTGTCCTCCCTTCGAGAGGACGACCGCCTGCGCCCGCTCCTCGTGCCTGAACGCGAGGCCGGCCGCCTCAGCCGCGGTCCGCACCGCCTCAGCCTGCTCGGGGGAGACCCGCGTGGCGAGACAGCGCCCTGCAGCGTCGGCATGTTTGAGCATGATCGCCACCAGGTCGGCCGTCTCCTTTCCCTCCGCGAGCACCGCCTCGGGGATGCCGCACCGCA
>NZ_JAQVNX010000086.1 GCF_028702905.1 Methanofollis sp. | reverse complement strand
CAGTCGGTGATCGACAGCGAGTCCCCGCCGCCCGGCGTCCGGATCGAGATCACCGGGAACACCGCCTTCGACGAGCAGATGGAAGACGAACTCTCCGGTTCCCTGCTGGTGCTCATCGCCATGCTCGCGACTGCGATGGGCTTTATCGCCATGTTCGTCTCGCCTGTGCCGATGGTGCGGTCCTTCGGGCTGGTCAGCATCATCGGGATCGCCTGCTGTTATGGCGCGGCCCTGGTCGGCCTGCCCGTGATCGCCCTCCCTGGTGCAGTACCGCCCGAAGCCCGCGGGCGCGGGCAGGGGGGTGGCGCTGAAGAACCGGTACGACAGCCTCCTCTCCGGGGCCGCGGTGACGATCGCAAAGAACCCGGTGCCTGTGCTGCTGGTGGCGGCGGTGGTGGCCTTTGCCGGGATCACGGTCGACACTTCGATCCCGATCGACACCAACCAGGACTCCTTTGTCCCGCCAGACATGCCGACCAAACTCTCCCTGAACACGGTGACCGGGGTCGTGGGCTCGGTCCAGCCCTTCCCTCTCCTGGTGGAGGGCGCCGGGGTGGACGACTACCAGGCTATCGCCTGGACCGACCGGTTCGGCGGTTATGCCCTCGACGAGCACCTCGAACTCACCGGCGTCACGAGCATCGCGACCCTGATCCGGGAGTACAACAACGGCGTCCTCCCTGCCAGTCAGTCCGGTATTGCCGCCGTCCTCGCCCGCATCCCCGAGGACGAGAGGGCGAAGTACCTGGACGGCCACACGGCGTCTGTGGTCCAGTTCTCCACCATCGAGATGGAGATGGACGCCCGGAACCGGGTGAAGGAGGCGGTGATGGCCGATATCGGGTGGATGCAACCCCCGCCCGGTATCGTGGTCTACCCGACCGGCGACTACGACATGTACACCGCCCTCATCGCGAACATTGCGCAGAGCAAGGGGGAGATGACGTACCTCGGCTTCGCCCTGATCCTGGCGTACCTGCTGATTGTCTACAGGCGGCGGTACGCGGTCTCGCCCCTCGTCCCCCTCGTCTCCCTCGTGGACTGGAATGTCGCGGGCATGCTCCTCCTCGGGATCGACTACTCCCCGATGACGGCCTGCCTGGGCTCGATGACCATCGGCGTCGCCTCGGAGTACACGATCCTGATGATGGAGAGGTATGCCGAGGAACTCGAGGAGACAGGCGATCCCCTCGTCGCCATCCGCGACGGGGTCCAGAAGGTCGGGACGGCGGTGACGGTCTCTGCCCTGGTGACAGCATGCGGTTTCTCGGCCCTCGTCCTCTCGAACTTCAAGATCATCGCTACCTTCGGGATCACGACTGTCATCGCCGTCGGTTTCTCCCTGATCGGGGCGATCGTCATCATGCCCGCAGCCCTCGCCCTTATCGGGACCGGCAGGAAGGTTTCGGCCGGGGCAAAAGAGGGGGATGCGGCCGTCCCCGAGAGGGCCTGACCGATCTCTTTTTCTTCCCCTACTCCCCAGAGGCGCCGGGGTATCATTCCATGCGGCCTGCATTTGAAAGACATACCGAGAGACTGACAGACGAGGAGATCCTGGAGATCGGCTCCTTTGTCCCGGAGCCCCTCTCCGGCGAGGAGAAGGTGCGGTTCAGCCGTGTTACCGGCATGCCGGAAGCGCCCGAGACATTCCCGGCCGTCGCGATCGGGTGGCCGGAGACGAAGAACCTTGCCCGACTGCTCGGGAAGGACGACCTGAAGAAGATCGATCCTTTTGTCAGGGCCGATATGAAGAGGTACGACTTTTTCCTGGTCCGGCTCTGCTGTTCTTTCCTGCCCGAGAGCGAGGAGACGGTGCTGCACTCGGCGCGGTTTATCGTCGTCCTGAAACCTGACGAGAGGGGACGGCAGCCGCGGGTCTCTACGATGTACCCGAGGCGGGTCCTCGACCCGGTGAAGGAGACGAGCCGGATGGGACTGACCGCCTCTCTCCAGTTCATCCCCGTCGTCGGGGCGACGCCCGCGGTGGAGGGGGCGATCGAGACCGGCGTCGAGTACACGAAACTCGTCCCGAAGATGGTGGCAGCCTTCAACTTCGACCAGAGCGGCACTCTCTGGGACTTCGAGCGGACCGACGCGGACGAACTGCGCGGCGTGCGGTACATGTACCTCCTGGCCCGGGCGTCGGTCGGGGCCGCGAGTCTTCGGGCCAGGATCACCCTCTCGGCAAAGGTCAGGTTCAAGGACCGCTTGCGAAACGCGGTCTTCGCGCCCTGGGGAAGAGCGGCACCTGCCCTGGAGCTCGACCTCCTCTCGGAGAGGGGCCGGGCCGTCCGCCCCCCTGCCGCGGCCTGACCGTCGCGCGGGAGAATGTTTATGAATGCGCGGCCCCACCCTCCCCTCCCACGGGGGGTATTATGGCAAAAGTTACACGGAAGATGGTGGAGGATGCGGGGGTCGACGTGGACCATCTCGTCGACCTCCTGGTGAAGAATGCCGCAGCAGAACTGACGACCTTTTATTATTACACGATCCTGCGGGTGAACCTGATCGGTCTGGAGGGGGAGACGATCAAGGAGATCGCGGAGACCGCACGGATCGAGGACAGAAACCACTTCGAGGCCCTGGTGCCCAGGATCTATGAACTGGGCGGGAAGCTGCCAGAGAATATGGTGGACTTCCACAATGTCTCCGGGTGCCCGCCGGCAAAACTGCCCGCGGACCCGACAGACACAACGGCGATGCTGAAGGTGCTCGTGGAGGCGGAGAGGTGTGCGGTGCGGCAGTACACTCATGTCTGCTCCCTGACCGCGGGGAAGGACCACCGGACGTACGACCTCGCCCTCTCCATCCTCCACGAGGAGGTGGAGCACGAGTCCTGGTTCTCCGAGTTCCTGGGCGAGGGGCCGTCAGGCCACTTCCTGAGGAGGGGCGAGACCTCGCCTTTTGTCTCGAAGTTCCTGCGGTGAGATTATGCGGGGTGCGGGGGCCTCCCGCGCCCGTCCGGTCATGCCTCTGTGCCGTATGCGCGTTTTCTCTAATCCACTTTTTCGATGGCCTTCGCCTTCTTGACCAGATAGTAACCGCCCGAGAGGGCGATGATGACAAAGCCTATGCCGATCAGGGTGAGGTCGTTCATCTCCCCCGAGTCGAGGAGGATGATCTTCCGGGCGACGGCGATGAGGGCGACGAGCAGGATCACCTCGACGTGGATCCTGTGGTCCTCGATATAGGTCCGGATCGTCTCCAGGAGTTCGATGCCGATGAGCACGAGGAGGAAGAGGCCGAGAACGCCGAGGATTTCGTGGTTCTCAAGCCGGAGTCTGGATTCGTCGAATAACAGGCCCTGAAAAACGAGGTACGCCAGTTCGATGACGGAAAAACCGATGATGATGGCGAGGAGGCCGATGAGGACATAATAGATCCCCTTCTGGTAGGTGTCCAGCGCTTTGAACATGTGCCCTAAGTCCTGCTTTTCATTGGGAAGGGAGGGCTGATAAAATCAGATGCTTTGTGCCGCCGGGAGGTTTTGGGGGCTTTTGCCGTGGCCGGGATCAAGGGTATTTATACCGGCAGATCGTATGGATATCTGCATTTCTGGTCTGCGAGGGTTGCCGAGCCAGGTCAAAGGCGATGGATTTAGGGTCCATTCTTGCAGGAGTTCGAGGGTTCGAATCCCTCCCCTCGCACTTTGGTTCTGGGTAATAGTTAGTTGCAAAAAACGCCACTTCTGGAACATATTACGTATTTGATGAACCGATCATCATTCTCTGTAGGGAAATATTGATGCCATTTTTCGTGTGTTTCTCTATAAGATCTGAGAAACTCAAGGTTTCATAGAGATTGTTTACCTTGCGGCGCCGCCCGTCCTCACTTTCACCATGCACAGATTAGAGATATTTATATTTGGATATAATGTGGCCATCATTTATGCTGATCTCCTACAATTATCGGGCGTATCCAGATGTAACCGTGGAAACATGGCTGAATGCCGCACTTGATACCTGTAGGTAGCTCTACAACAAACTTCTCGAAGAATGCAACATCGCACGGGAGAATGGAATTCCCCCGACAATGCGAGGAGCGCAGGCGCGGATCGTCACGCTGAAAGATGAGAATCCATCTCTGAAGGGCGTGTACTCCAAAGTACTCCAGATGGTGAACTATACTCTCTGGAGCAACATTGCTGGACTCTCACAGTCGAAGAAGAGAGGACGGAAGATCGGCAAACTCAGGTTCAAGGGTGCATTCCGATACCGAACGCTCAACTACAACCAGTCCGGGTTCAAGATCGACCGTGAACACAGCACGATCACGTTCTCGAAGATCAGAACAATTCCGTTCACGATGCATCGACCGTACATCGGGAAGGTGAAGGGCGTCCTGATCACTCGTTCTGGTGACAGATGGTACGTGATCGTTCAGGCAGAGCAGGAGGTCTCCGCGTCAAAGCGTGAAGGGCGGTCTGTCGGTATCGATGTTGGTCTGAACGCGTTTGCGGTCGATAGCGATGGTGCGGTGGTCGAGAACCCCCGGTTCTATGAGCATTCACTGGATACGATCAAGAAGTTGCAACGGAGCATTGCCCGGAAGAAACGGTTTTCGCAGAACTGGAAGAAGGCAAAGAGCAGACTGGAGACGGTCTATGATCACATCACGAACCAGAAGAGAGATTTTATGCACAAACTCTCCCGCCTGTATGTTGATACCTATGCAACGATCTGCGTCGAAGACCTGAATATCAAAGGTCTGAATGAGAAAGGTAACTCCACAGGAGCATTCACGATGCTTCGTGGGGACGGTTCTATTCTTATCTCGCGTACAAGACTGAAAGTGCTGGTACGAAACTTGTAAAAGTCGATCCCCGGAATATGTCACAGATGTGCTCGAACTGTGGAAGCATCGTGAAAAAGACCCTTTCTGAGAGAGTCCACGAATGTCCGTACTGTGGGTTTGTTGCCGATAGAGATTACAATGCTACGGTGAATATTCACCGCGTGGGGATGGAACAGCCCTTTGAGCCTGTGGAAATGCGGAGCATTTCCCGTGCTGTGGAGACGGTACCTCTCCATCACATTTCTGTGATGCAAGTGTTGTCCATGAAGCAGGAAGCCACGCCCAACAGGCGCGTGGTAGTTCACTTGGCCCATAAAATAAAAATAAAAATAGTTGGAAATTCCAGGCAGCTCAATTGATCTTTTTGTTGAGCTTCTTGAGCTTCTTCTTGGCGGCCTGGCTACCTGCTGCCGCCTGCTTTGAGAGATCTTCTGCCTTGGCTATCTTCGCTTTGTTCTTCTTCTCCAATTCTTTCTTACTTAATGGCATACAGTCACATCCTAAGCCTTTGTATTGTTTTATTTGTCTTTTTTCCTTATTATATACCTGTATCGTTGTATCAGCCTGGAAAAACTAACGAAAAGCTGACCTATTCAACTGCTATTTTACCATTTTGAACAGTCAAAAATGTGTTATTTGAAAATTTGAGGATCAAGAAAGGGCGAATCCCCGCCATTTCACTCTCGATCGTGTGGAGAACAGGTAACTCCGAAAGTCAGGAATGTCTCCTCTCATTTCTTCCAGGCCGCGATATGCTCCCGGCAGCCCATCTCCGGATCGAAAGTCTCTTCATGGAGCGAAGGACCGCGAGGCCCCACGTCATGCGAGGGGGAATCCAGGAATAGTCCCCTCAGTGAGGGGGCAATCCATATATGCAAAAAGTGCCAACATTTCTCTGCACTGTGGCAGAGCGCCGATAGTGTAGTGGTTATCACTAGGCGTTGCCAACGCCTAAACCCGGGTCCGAGTCCCGGTCGGCGCACTCTTTCTTTTTCTGTGACCTCTTCCTTCAGAGCCGTGCTTCCTTATCCGGGACGGATCCTGTGCATGTCATCCCATTGTATTCGGGATCTCTGCTCCGGTCAGGTCGGGGAGATGATGCCGGGGCCGTTTCCCTCACCGAAAAAAATCGTTGTATTTCAGGGGCCCGGTCCTTCCCCCTCTTCAGCGCGGGCCGGGAACGGGCGCCCTCACCAGGTGGACGATGCCCTCCCCGATCCACCTCCACGCCTCCTGGCGGCGTTCGGGCCTGAAGAACCTGACGTCGGTGGTCGAGAAGAGGAAGAACGCCGGCTGTACGGAGAGCAGCCGTTTTTCCCACTCTTCATCGCCGATGATCGCCTCGCGCTCGACAGAAGGTTCCTTTATGCTCTGGACGAGGTCGTCGGTCATCGCCCCGAAGTCCTCCCCCTTGTAGTCAACGATGTCGACCAGCACGCGGACAGTGCCATAGCGTTCGGTCGCCAGGTCGATCGCGGGTATGAATACGTGGGTGTAGTCCTCGTCCGTGACCTCCCCGCTTAGCCTGAACCCGATGATGCCTCCCCTGCTCTCCGGCAATATCTCGATCATCTCTTCCCTCCCGCGGGGGTAGGGGGACCGTCGGAATAAATAGGTTGCCCGGGGTCCCGGGTGGAGGGGCGAGGGGAGCGGCAGGTCCGCGCCCGCGAGAGTTTTCAGGGACGTGAAGGGACGGCACACCTTCTTTCTCTCCTCCGTATCCCCGTGCAGAAGAAGGACGTGCGGCCATTCCCCTGATGCATATCATCTCCTGCCGGAAGTTCCGGATCATAACGCTAAAATTATCCTTCGTCCCACTCTTTCGGCGATATTCTATGGGAGGACGCAGCGAAGACAGCATGGAGGACTATCCCCAGTCCCCTGTCCCTCCCCATGCACGCCGGGGTTTCCTCCCCACTGCCGTCATCCTCCTCGGCTTCACCTTCTTCTCGGCGACGATGTGGGGCGGCGGTGCCATCGGCGTCGCCTTCCCCTTCTGGCCCGACCTGATCGCCGTCATCCTGCTCGGCAACCTCCTGCTTGCGGGCTATGTCGCGGCCCTCGCCTATGTCTCCCAGAAGAGCGGGCTGAACACGGCGCTCATGGGCCGCTATTGTTTTGGCAGGATCGGCAGCCGCTGGCCAGACCTGGTCCTCGGGTTCACCCAGGTCGGGTGGTACGCCTGGGGGACGGCGACGATCGCGATCCTGTTCACCGGTCTTCTGGACCTCGGCGATGGGTGGAGGGCGCCGCTCATGCTCCTCTTCGGCGTCACCTTCTGCTGGACGGCGTTCATCGGCTATCGGGGGCTCGAAGGTCTCTCTCTGGTATCGGTCCCCCTGATGTGCGTCCTCATCGTCGTGAGCCTGGCGATCGCCACGCGGGACGGCGGGGGCGTGGCGGGCGTCCTCTCCATCGCACCCACGGCCACCATGGGCGTCGGGGAGGCGGTGACCATCGTGGTCGGGACATTTATCGCGGGGGGGACGCAGGCGACAAACTGGACGCGGTTTGCGGACACGCCGCGCACGGCAGTCGGTGCGGCGGTCCTCGCGTTCCTGCTTGGGAACGGCCTGATGGTCCTTGTCGGTGCCTGCGGCGCCCTCGTCTATGGGGAGAGCGACATCGTCCAGATGCTCGGCCTGCAGGGCCTCCTCGCCGCGGGTGTCGCGATGCTCTTTCTGAACATCTGGACGACGCAGGACAACACCATATACAACGTCTCGGTGGTCGGGTGCGACCTTCTCCGGACGAACAGGCGCAGGCTGATCACGCTCGGCGGGGCGGGCCTGGGCACCGTTCTTGCGCTCCTCGGGATGTACGACTGGCTCGTCCCCTATATGACGATGCTCGGCACAATAATCCCGCCCCTTGGCGGGATCATTCTTGCGGACTTTGCCGTCGTCCACCGCGGCCGGTATCCCCCCCTAGAAGAGGCCGACCTGTGCGCCGTCCGCTGGACCGGAGTCGTCGCCTATGTGGCGGCGTCGGCCATCGCCATATATTCTCCCGGCATCCCGCCGCTCAACGGGATCGTCGCCGCGTTCGTCCTCTACGGGGCAGGGAACTGGATCGAGGCCCGGCGTCATCCGTCGGCAGAGTGTCGGTGAAGGACGGGAAACCTGAGCGTGACGATACTTACAACTTTACAGCAGGTTTCCCGCAGATTATTCCGCACCTGCCGCGAGAGAGAAAAGTCGAGGATCGGCCTTCGTACTGCCTGTACCAGTACAGATAGAGAGACGCGTCTCTCTCTATGTACTAAAGTACAGCAAAACACACACACAGCCAATGGCACCTCTCTCCGGGTGGGCGGGTGTGGGTGTGTGTGCGATCCCCGGAATGATGGAAACGATCCCGTGATGCGGGTGTGCCGTGGGGGAAATCCGAATCAACCCGCTTTACGTCGTCCGTTGAGTGGCGTCACCCGCCGCAAACTGCTGAAATCGGGTGGAAAAAAGAGTCTGTGCTGCAAGTGTCCCCTGCCCGCCGGAGGATGACGGCACTTTTGCACCCTGTGTGCACCGGATTCTGCACCAAAAAAGTGCAAAAACAAAGACGGATGATCGGGTCCGGATTGAATAATAGAGAGAGAGAAGAGAGATCTCTCTCTCTCTCATAGTACTCTATTGCACGCAAAAGGGGGCGCACACAGCAAGGGGGATCTCTCCGTGTCTGTGGGTGACTGTGTGTGTGATCGGCGTGCGAGTGCACATGACGGGGAAGATGGGGGTGAGGGGGCCGGGCTAGTAAATCCCGGTGCAAAAAATCCTCCGTTTGGTGGCGCTGTCAGAGTGCAGGCCCGTGCAATCAGGTGCACAGGTGTAAAACAGGAGGGGTGGTGACCGGGAACCCATACGTGATGGTGATGTTTGGGTTTTACTGGGTGACGGCGGTGGT
>NZ_JAQVNX010000085.1 GCF_028702905.1 Methanofollis sp. | reverse complement strand
CGAGCATGGCGATGAGCACCAGCAGGGAACCGGAGAGTTCGTCTTCCATCTGCTCGTCGAAGGCGGTGTTCCCGGTGATCTCGATCCGGACGCCGGGCGGCGGGGACTCGCTGTCGATCACCGACTGAATGTTACCGAGGACGCTGCGGGAGAAGTCCTTCGAGACGCCCTGCTCCACGGTGACGAGGGCCAGGGTCATCATATTGGAGGGGAGGAGTTTCTCCTTCAGGTCAGGCGGGAGACGAGCGTATGCGCCGTCGCCTTCGAGTCGGGGAGGGCGCCGCCGTTCATCTGCATGAGCACGTCGGCAAGGCTCTGCACGGAGGCGACATGCCTGACCCCCCTGATCTCGCCGTCGAGTCTGTCGAGGAAGACGAGGAGGTCGGGGTCGAGGGGGTTGTCGCACCGCACCAGGAGGACCACCGTGTCGGAGAGGAAGCGTTCGCTGTAACTGTCATAGATGACCCCCTCCTTCGTCGTCTTGTCGAGATAGGTGTTCGACCCGCTCTCCATCGTGACGCCTGTCATCCCGACGATGCCGGCGACGAAGAGGACGCCGAGCAGGAGGGCGAGGTGGGTGGGATAGCGGAGGATGCCCGTGGCCACGCCGTTGAAGATCTGTTCTATACCTGAGATATCGTCTGATTTTTGTGGGATCATTCCAACGCCTGTATACAGAGTACTTTTCTGTCAGCCCGGCATGGTCTTTTCGCATCCCGGCCCTGACCGCCACACTCATATCAGATCACCCCTACAGGAGGTGCATGGAACCTCTTCCCGATTACAACGAACTCTGGCGGGCGGCGATCGAGGCCGGCGGCAGGGAGAAGATCGACGACCCGGGTGCGGTCTGGGACCGCCGGGCCGGGGCCTACGACCGTGCCAGGGGGGAAGAAAAAGGGGCGGACGAGGTCTCGATGATGACGATCGGTCCGGACGACACGGTCCTCGACATCGGGGCAGGCACAGGGCGTCTTGCGGTCCCGATGGCGCGGGCGGCGCGGCACGTCACCGCTCTCGACCCGTCGGGAAAGATGCTTGCGGTCCTCAGGCGCCATATGGAGGAGGCGGGCCTCAGGAATTACACCTGCATGAAGGCACGCTGGGAGGACGTGACGCCGGGCATCGACATCGGCCCCCACACGGTCGTCGTCGCCGCAAACGCCCTCGGCTTTGCAGACCTGAGACGGGAACTCGAAAAGATCGACGCGGCGGCGACGCGGGCGGTGTACCTCTTCTGGCACGCGGGTGAGTGGCGGGAGGCCGACGAACAGGAACTCTGGCGTGACGTCTTCGGCGCGGAAGGAGGGCGGGGCGGGTATCCCGACTACCTCTTCGTCGTCCACGTCCTCCACGACCTCGGCATCTACGCGAACGTGACGATCACCGGGACGGAGTCGGTCACGCCCTACCCATCGCCCGAAGCGGCCGCGGCCGACTGGACGAGGATGCACGAACCCCCGGCGGGAAAGGAGGAGGTCGTCGTCGAGCACTTCAGGAAGGCCCTGGAACCCGACGGGGACGGGGGGTACGTGCTGGTCAGGCGGAGAAAGAGGGCGATGGTGTGGTGGGAGAAGTGAGGGGTTCAGGTCTCAAAATGGGGGGTATTTAGTCAGACGCCGGGAATGCCCAAAAAACGGCTTTGTAAAAACCCTCATACTTGGGCTGATGTATCCCCGATCTTATGAAGAGGTACACAGAGATCCACTACCTTCCTCATGATTTAGCCGGGGGACTACGCCCCCGGACCCCCGCTCAGGATTGGACCTCAAAGGGGCAAACCTGCATTTTGAAGAGGGGACTGCCCTCCACCCCCTATCCTAATGGCAGGGGGACCGGGGGGCGGCAGCCCCCCGGACGAGACACTCCAGAATAGGATTTCTACAGAGTCCAAAAAACGACTATTTTCCCGTTTCGCCGGAGGTATGATCCCACCGAACCGTGACGCAGGTGGAACCTCAGAATCGTGCGCCAATACACGATCAAAGAGAAAATCAGGGGACATAGCAGGGATATGAGCGGCAGGAATGCCCGGAGGATGTATCACTCTGCCCCTCCGGGGAACACCCACCAGAGGGCTTCCGGAAGGGCTGATATAGGGGGGAATCGGCCTGAAATCATGAGGTTTACCATGAAAACCACGGGGATGGTTTTCAAAGCATGGGCATGCAGGACAGAAGTCTCACACCTCCGCCCCCTTCGCCTCCTCCATCTCCTCGATGAAGATCCGGTACCCCGCGACGGCGAGCGCGAGGAAGAGAGGGCCGAGGATGAAGCCGACGATGCCCATCGTCACGAGGCCGCCGAAAAATCCGATCCACATGATCACCGGGTGGATCGCGGCACGCCTGCCCATCATGAGAGGGCGGAAGTAGAGGTCGGGGAAGGCGCAGACGATCGGGTAACCGATGAAGGCCGCCAGGGCCGCCCCCCTGACGTCGCCGAGGGAGAGGGCGTGGATGCCGATGAAGAACATGATCAGGGAAGGCCCCAGGATCGGAATGAGCTGGAAGATCCCGGCCATCACCGAGAAGAAGATGATGTGGTCGTAGCCGAGAAGCCAGAAGAAGGGGATGGCGAGGAAGAAGGTGATCACCGCCGTCGCCACGTGGACGATATAGATCGCATAGAGGGTGTCGACCGAGGTGACGGTCATCCTCTCGACCGCGGCCCGCAGGCGGGCGGGGAGGGCGGCCGTCACCTCCGCGGCGACCGCCTCGCCCCGGAAAACGAACATGAACAGGGCGAGGAAGAAGACGATGACGTCGATGACGAGCATCGGCACCTCAGACGCAAATGTCCCGGCCCAGTCGCCGAAACGGGCGACCTGCTCACCGGCCCATGCGGCGATGCCGGCCGACTGGACAGGCCCCACAGCCGTCTCCCCCTCGGCCCCGATCCAGGCGAGGATCCCCTGCACGATCCCGGCGAGATAATCGGCGTTCAGGGCAAGGACGGCGATCGTGAAACCCGCCGCGACGGTAAGGGCGAGAAAGACCGTGACGGTCGTGAGAAGGGACGCCATCTCCTCACCCACCCACCGGCAGAACCACCGCTTCAGGGGCAGGATGACGACGGCAAGGGACGCGGCAATGACGACCACCCAGAGGAGGTTCCAGAAGGCGAGGGCCGTGACGGCAAAAACGGCGAAGACGAGGATGAGGGTCAGGCGGTCGTGCGTCATGGAATATACAGAGATACGGCTCTGACAGGAATAAAATAGTATGGGAGGCGGGAGACGGCCTCCGGCACTGCCGTCATCTGAGATTTCTTATAGGATGGTCGCAAATACCTCAATCAATCGTGAAACGCCCGAATTTGACTCTTACAAAACCGTATAAAAATATTTATGGGTGTGCTCCGGTTAATTAGGTTAAATGAATAGACGCGGAGAGAGGAGATGCTTGCTGACTATCAACAGATCGTGATCGCTGCCGTCCTCTGCTGGGTCCTCTTCGTCACCGTCGATATCGTCTTCAGGTTGCCGGAGAAAGGAGGCGTGAGCGGTGCGACGGCCATCGGCCAGAGTATCGAGGAGCACGGCGGTGCCCTCGCGGGCGGGACGATGATGGGAAATATCGTCTCCTCGCCCGACGCCTCGGCCGGCACCCTCCTCGCCGCGTGCGGGGTCTATGTCGCCGGCCTTCCCGGAGGACTCGCGGCGGCCGCCCTTGTCTTTTTCGGAAACCGTATCTGCCATGACCCGGGCTATGCCGGCACCACCGGCGCCGTCCTTGCAAGCCTGATGGTCGCCGGGTTCGCCGGCATCGGTTTTGCCCCCGAGAACTTCATCGCCGGCATGGTGATCGCGATCCTGACCATCCAGGGCCTCTCGCACAGGCACGCAAGCCGTCTCCTCGCCCGCATCTGGGGGTGGCGGAGTTGATCGCCCTGTACGTCTGCGGGGTTGTCGCCCTCCTTGCCGCGGTGCGCTGCCTCGCCGAGAAGGAGACCTACCTGAAGCTCCCGTACCTGAATGTGATGAACTTCGCCGTCGCCGGGATCATCGTGCTCCTCATCGACCACCCCCTCTCCCTCCTCGCGGGTATCGCCTACTTCGTGGGCTCGACCCTGGAGGCGAACGCCATCGCGAGCGCAAAGGCCGGAGGTGTGAAGCATGATTGAGTTCCTGCAGGTCGTCCTCGCCGCGATCGCCCTCCTCGGGGCCGTCGCAACGGCGCTCTCCCGCGACCCCTTCGACAAACTCATCGCCCTCGGCGTGATGATCGGCGGGATCCTGCCCTTCATCGTCGATAGGGGCTACCTCGACGTCGCCGTCGCCGTCGCCCTGCTTGCGCCGATCACGACGATCTTCGTCCTCACACTCGCCTGGAGGAGGGACGAAGATGGAGCCTGAACTCATCCTCGGCCTCGCCATCCTCATCATCGGGGCCGTCGCCGCCGCGTTCCCGCGGCCGAAGACCTACCTCTCCCGGATCATCAGCCTGGAGATCCCGGGGTGGGGCCTTCTCCTCGTCATGCTCGCGTACGACGAGACCCTCGCACTCCTCACCTTCATCGCGGTGACCGCCATCTCCACCTTCGTCATGGTCAGGGTGGCCGAGAGGAGGGGAGAGCCATGATCAGCAGGATCTCGAAGATCCTCTCTGACTACGAGAACCTCACCCTCCTCTACGCGGCGCTCGTCCTCGTCGTCATCCTGGTCGGGGCCCTCTCCCTCCCCGCGATCACCTACCAGGGGGACACCCTGTACCCGAAGACGATCGACAGGACAAGCACCCTCGACCCCTATGATCGGGGCGGCGAACCCTTCAACACGACGCCGGTCGCGGCGCAGTACCCGGAGAACTCGCCGTACCTCGGGTACGTGACCGCGTACCTCACGCCCTTCTCCCTCTTCCTGGCAGAGACCACGCCCCACCTCGGGACGACGATCGTCTCCCATCCGGGCGGCATCATCGACGAGATCCTGTACAACACCCGGGGCCTCGACACCGTCGTCGAGACGAGCATCCTCTTCACGGCCTTTGCGATCGCGTCCTACCTCTTCAGGAGGCGCGACGGATGAGTTACGAGATCGCCCTCCCGGTCGTCCTGGTCGCGGTCGCGATCGCCTTCATCGCCCTCGCGCTCGAAAAGGACGACCTGCACCGCCTCCTCCTCACCGACCTCGCCGAGATCACCGGCCTTGCGATCATCGCCCTGGTGGCGACCGACCTTGCCGAGGCCCTGATCCTGCCCGGCCTGGTGGTCGGGATCTCCGAACTGATGGCCCTCTCCGAGGTCTACCTCGTCAAGGAAGGGCTGACGGCGGTCCCGAAGAGAACGATGCACCTCGAAGTGATGGACAGCGCCCCCGCGATCCTCGCCGGCGGCCTCGTCGTCTACGGCATCATCCTCTCGGGCTTCTCGGGCGGCGCAGTGGCAGGCCTCGGCATCCTCTTCTGGTTCTTCTGCAAGGGACACGACGAGGCCTTCGAGATCATCGAGACGGCCTCGGGCTATGCCTGGGCCCTCTGGATCGCCGCCTTCTTCGTCTTCATGATCGCCCCGCAGCACTGGCTCTTCGCGGTGATGATCGCGGGCGGCGCAATCCTCCTCAAGGTGATGGCAAAGATGGCTCTTGTCGGCACAATGCGGGGTGGTCGGGATGTTTGACCTCCCCATCGAGGGGGCGGAACTGCTGGCTGTCGAGTTCGGCGACATCGTCGACTACTTCAGCGTGTACACGGCCGTCCTCTTCGTCTTCGCCCTCCTGTTCACGGTGCTTGCGATCGTCAGCCGCCCGGAAAAACCGGTGGACATCGTCTTCGGCGGCGACGCCTACTACACGAAGGAGATCCCGCCCGAACAACTCCGCTTCCAGAGGTTCATGGCCATCGCCTGCGGCCTCGCGACTCTCGGGGCGATGGTCTCCGGCGACCTCTTCAACTTCACCCTCTTCAGCTCCATGATCGGGATCACGAACATCGGGATCGTGGCCGCGGTGAAGAACAGGCACGTCCTGGAGGCCGCGTACCAGTACGGGATCGTGGCGATGGTCGCCACCGTGCCCCTCTTCGGCGGGGCGGCGATCGCCCTTGCGGCGACCGGCACCCTCTCCATCTGGGCGCTCGCCGGGATCGGGGCCGTGCCCCTCCTCGCCAAGATGTTCCTGGTGGTCGGCGTGATGGGAGAGGGGATGGCGCCCTTCTACATCGGAAAGGCCGAGATCACCAGGGCGCCGGGCGCACCCTACGTACTGATGATCCATGTGAGTTCCCTCCTCCTCTTCCTCAGAGTGGTGGAGATCGCCCTGACGGTGTGATGACAATGAAAAAACAGACGGCACTTGCGGTGACGGTGGCGGCGGGCATGGTCTGCGTCGCCGCCTCGGCGGCGTGGCACCTCGGCCTTGTCGAGACATGGGTCTCGATCGTGCTGACCGTCGTCGCCTTTCCCTTCTTCCTCGTCGCCCTCGGCCTGTGGTGGAATGCAGCGGAAAAAGAGGGGGACACCCCGTTCATAGGGTACTGACATGATCGAATATCTCATCTTCGCGGTCTTCGCCGGTCTTCTCCTCCACGGCATCCACAGGAAGGCGATCGCACGGGTACAGGGACGGCCCGGCCCGCCGGTCTGGCAGGAGATCCTCCATGTGCTGAAGTTCTCCTTCAAGGAGACCTGGATCCCGGCCACGGCCAGCGAGACGCTCTTCGTGGCGGTCGTGCTCATCGCCATCGGCGTCTGGAGCACCGCCCTCTTCGTCCTCCTCACCGGCGGGAGTCTCCTCCTCCTCTTCGCCGTCTACATGCTCCACAAGATCGTGGAGCACGGTCTCGGCCTCTCCTCGGGGTCGCCGTACGGGAAGTTCGGGGCGATCAGGTCGGTGATGTCCGCGGCCTCGGAGATCCCGCTCTTCGCCACGATCGCCGCCGTGTACCTGGTCACCGGGTCACTGATGATCTCGGACATCCAGGCATGGCAGGCAGTGCACGGTCCCCTCCTCCTTGCGGTCCCGCCCGCGGCCATCGCCCTGTACATCGTCGTCCTGGCGAAGATGCACTACAGCCCCTTCGCCGTCATCGAGAGCAAGGAGATCGTCAGCGGCAATGTCACCGAGCACTTCGGGGTCTGGCGTGCCGGACTGGATGCAGCCTTCGCGCTCAAGACCTTCGTCCTCCTGTACGCCTTCATCCTCCTCTTCATGGGGCCGATGCCCCTGCTCCTTGCGGCCGTGACGATGGTGCTCCTCCTCCTCTCCCTCTCGTTCATCTGCGCACTGACGCCGATGCTCTCCCCCTTCGACACGGTCACCATCCAGATCGGGGTGGCCGGCCTCATCGTCGTCTATGTCCTTCTCGCGGGGGTGATCCTGTGACTATGATCAGAAACGCCGTCGCCGCCGGTGTGGCAATCTACGGCGCCATCCTTGTCGTCCAGGCAGTCCAGCGCCCGTCGGCCGCCCTGATAGCCATCGCCGCCGCCCTCTTCCTTGGGGCGGCAGGGATCGTCTTCGGGTCAGGGGACGAGCAGAGGCTGAAGAGGACGGAGATGGCCCTTCTCTGGGCATGCGTCGGACTCTTCCTCCTGTACGGCCTCCTGAAAGCAGGAGGTGTCCTGTGACCGAATACCTCTATGAAAAAGACCTCCGCCCCATGAAATACAACATTCTCACAGCGCCGCGGCAGGATCGGACGGTGCGGGAAATGGCCGCCCGCCTCGGCGTGCGGGTGCAGGTCTTCAGGCGCCACCTCATCGAGCGCCTCGACATGTCTGACATGGAGAACATGCCCGCGAGATGGGAGGCCGCGCTTGCGATTCCCGCAAGCGGTGACGCCCTTGCCGACGCCCTCGGCCGCGACCTCTTTGTGCGGAAGATCGCCGTCTTCACGCCCGCGGAGATGGAGGCCGCATACGAAAAGGCCCGCGCCCTCGCCGCCGGCGGGGCGTCCCCGGACGCCGCCGTCGAAGAAGGAAAGAAAGCCCTCAGGGAGGTGATCACCCCATGACAGACCTGCTCCAGAAACTCAAAAACGCCGTGCGGTCGCGCTCGATCCATGTGGCCTACGTGGACACAGGATCGTGCAATGGCTGCGATATCGAGGTGCTCGCATGCCTCTCCCCCCGCTACGACCTCGAACAGTACGGGATCTATGTCCACAACAACCCGAGAGAGGCCGACGTCCTCCTGGTGATCGGGTGCTGCACCCCGCAGTGGGAGGACAAACTCAAGGGCCTCTGGGAAAAGATCCCCGAGCCCAAGGTGGCGATCGCCATCGGCAACTGCCCGATCTCGGGCTGCGTCTTCAACAGGGAAGGCGGGTACGTCAACCCCCCGGCCTCGAAACACATACCGATCGCAGCCTCGGTCCCCGGATGCCCGCCCCGCCCGACCGAGATCATCAGGGCGATCCTCTCGCTCGCGCCGACGATCTTTGCAGACTATGAGGAGAAAAAACAATGAAAAAAACGGTCGATGTAGCGATACCGATCGGCCCTGTCCACCCCTGCTGGAAGGAACCGGTCAGGATCAAGTGCGAGACCAGAGGAGAGCACGTCCTCAGCGCCGAGGTCGAGATGGGCTACATGAAGAAAGGGATCGAGAGGATCATGCAGGGGAGGCCCTGGCAGGAAGTGATGTTCCTTGCCGAACGGGTCTGCGGGATCTGCTCGGTCGTCCACAACATGGTCTTCATCGAGGCGATGGAGACGATCTCCGGGATCACGCCCCCGCCGCGGGCGGCGTACCTCAGGGTGGCCGTCAACGAACTCGATCGGATGGCAAGCCACCTCATCGCCAACTTCTCGTACTGCTACACGATCGAGCACGAGACCCTGGGCATGTACCTCCTCAATGAGCGCGAGCACGTACTGGACATGCTCGAACGGATCACCGGCAACCG
>NZ_JAQVNX010000084.1 GCF_028702905.1 Methanofollis sp. | reverse complement strand
GTTATAAGCCTTATAATATCAAATAGTTTTCGGTAGATGAGATCATATCAAAAGGGGTTCCGCTTTCACCCCCGGCCTGAAGGCCGGGGTCCTCCCGCTCCACCCCTTTACCCCGCAAGATAGACGGCGGGAGATCAGTGCCCGTGCTGAGTGGCTGCCGCTCGAAAACCTTCGGTTTTCTCAAGCTCGCTCCGCTCGCACCCTGCTATTAAGGATAAGGGCGGGATTGCAATATCCCTATTCAGAATCTCTGCTCTGTCTTCCCCGACCCTATCCTGGATCGGGGGTCCGGGGGCAACGAGAAGGTCGAAGACCTTCGAGGCGGTCCCCCGGCGACCTGTTTGGGGAAGGCGGTGGATCGGCATCCTTGTCCGGGGGGCATCGCTCGAAAACGTTCCGTTTTCTCAAGCTCCCTTCGGTCGCACCCCCCGGTCCCCCCACCATTAGGATAGAGACGAGATGGTTATCCCCCTCATCAGAATATCCAGTTCACCCTTCCCCGGCCCAATCTTGAGCATGAGAAGGTCGAAGACCTTCGATTAGTCCCCCGGCACAGGCACGCCAGAACAAGAATTTTACAAAGTTGTTCTGGCAGTTCTGTGCCGGGGGATCTTTCTGGAGAAGGCGGTTGATCCACGCTTACCCTCAGAGGATCACACCTCCTCCCCCCGCGTGATGAGGTCGGTGTCGACCCGCACCCCGACGATCTCGGGGAGCGTCCCCCAGGTGCCGACGGCGTCGCCGAGGATGGCGAGGGCGCCCTGCACGCCGGTGCCTTCGAGGGCGGCGAAGGGTGCGTCGTCGCCGGGGTTGAGGTCGTTGCAGAGGGAGGTCGCCCAGGCGTCGGCGAGGGCGACGTCCTCCGCGATGACGCAGACGGCGTCGGCGATGCCGAAGGAGATCGACGGCCCGACCGTCGCCGACGACGTGCAGATGCCGAGGATGGCGGGGTGCCGTGGGACGAGGAAGGCCAGTCTGTCGGAGAGGGGCGACTCGCCGGCGTGGATGCCGACCCGCACGTCGCGGTCGGAGAAGAGGGCGATGTCCCCGCCGTTGTCGACGACACCGAAAGAGGCGCCTGCCTCCTGCATCGCCTCCGCCCCGGCCCAGGCGATGGTGCCGGCGACCGCCGCCATGGGGCCGACACCCGCGGAGAGGGACGCCGCGCCCATCCGCCGCACGATCGGACTCTCCGCCGGCGGGTTATAGGGGTCGAAGGTGATCCCGAAGAAGGGGTCCTCCGCGATGAACGCCTCCAGTTCAGCACGGGCGTCGAGCATCGCACATTTTGCCGCGTCGATGAAGGACTGCTCGTCGGCCAGGATCGTCGTGATCGTCTGCCTGTACTGGAAGTGTTCGCGGATCATGGTAGGAGAAGTGTTTGTTTGCGGGTATAGATAGGGGATGGATCGGGATGCCGTGCGCTGTGATCGCACCTCAAGAAACAAAACCGCCAGAAAGAGATCGGATACAGGTATTGGACTGGAAAAAAGCAGAGAATGAACCGGGCATACTCGCACGGCGATAGTTTTCTCTCTCTTTTCCCGAAAAAGGAGGAAATGAAAAAAGAGACCATGAAGAGACGGCCACTGTAAGGGAGATGTAACAGATCAGGCTATGATGCAGGGGTGCTCCCGCGATCCGGAACGCGGGAGATCGGCCCCCTGCCGGTTTTACCTGACATCCATCCTCAGGAATGCGACATATGCCAGTCCGAAGAACGCGGCCGGGATGAGGAGGAGTGCGACGATGTTCTTCCAGAGGTGGCCGAGGACCTCGGCATAGTCCAGGTCGTCTCTGTCGAAGTGCGACCATGCCTCGTCCGGGTCGCCGTGCATGTTCAGGTACATCAGGGGCTGGGTGACGGCGCGGGAGACTTCGGCATAGTTGAGCTGCGGCGAGAAGATGTATCCGGTCATGACAATGGCGTTTCGCATCTGGTCGCGGTCCCGCCGCTCCTCCAAGTAGGCGTTCCACTTCTCCAGGTCGGAGTCATCGACAAGGGTCGGCTTTTCCGATTCTTCCCCCGCGATTACATCGGCGGAAAGGGTCATTGCCGCCGGGACGACAGACGAGAGGAAGAAGAAGATGACCAGTGCATAGAGCAGCGCCTTCCCGCTCCGGTCGGCGACGACAGACATGGCAAGTGCGATCGCATACCCGCACATCAGGTAGAGGAAGGAGACAAGCCCGAAGATCAGGATGAACCCCGCCTCGTCGGCCGAGGGGACGTGGCCGGAGATGAGGAGGAGGGCGAGCGCGATGCCCAGGGCGACCGCCATGGCGAACGCCACCGAGACGATACCACCGAGGGCCTTGCCGGTGATCACCTCGTCACGGTAGACCGGGTGGGAGAGGAGCATCTTCAGGGAGTGGTCCTCCTTTTCGCCGGAGATGAGGTCGAAACCGACGGCGATGCCGAGCACCGCACCGAGGGTCGACATCGCCCCGCCCATCCGCATGAAGACGTCCAGGACAGAGGGACGGACATGCGCTATCGGCGATACGGTCCCGGAGCCGACAGCCTGGAGGGCCTGCATGTAGCGTTCGAGGGCGGTGGTGTAGTCCTGGATGCCCTGCCATGCGCCGATTGCCGCGATGATGAGGAAGAGAAGGAGGACGAGAAGGAAACGTCGTCCCCTGATGGTGTCAGCGAACTCTTTTTCCGCGATGGTGCATATCCGTCCGATCTCCATCTTCTCACCTCAGGTCGCATCGGGATGGTAGGAGCAGGCAAGCACCTCCCCAGTGTGGGCGTCGACATATGCATTGGTATCGTGGGGGTACTGGAGAGAGCGGTAGTGGTCGTCGTCGAAACGCACCTCCCATACTAGCGGGACCGCGTCCGTACTCCCGGTCTGTCCGTCGTACCACCTGAGATCGGCCGTATGGATGTCAAGGCCGGGCAGGTCGCCCCAGGTCCCCTTCAGGTACGCCCTGACGGCGTCCTTTGCATCTTCCCCTGAGACCGACGGGACCGTGTTGGCGACGCAGAGGTCTTCGTCGGTCTTCCACTGTTTCGAGTACCTGCAGACCTCGCCTGTCACCGCATCGACAGAGATGTGAAAGCAATCGCTGGAGCATGGGACGCCCCGGATCAGGCGGGCATAGTTGAACGAATACCTGCCGGCCACGGTTCCGATCGCTCCGCTGGAGAAGGGGTTATACTGTTCCGAGGTCTGTGTCAGGTCGGCACCGCCGGATTTTTCATCGACGTACGCCCGTGCGGTCTCCCGTGCCTCGTCCATCGAGAGGGAGGGTTCGGCAGGTCGACCCATCATCCCTGATCCGGCGGAAAACCCGAGGAGGTCGCCGGTCGCGGGATCGATCCACACCTGGATCTTTTCTTCGTCCTGCGTCCTGATCTCGCATTCGTAGAAGGGACTGTCTCCGTTGTCGGTGAGTTCGACGGTCGTCCGGTCGACCTTCACCTCCGGGAAGAGGGCGAGGGCGATTTTTTCCGCCTCAATTTTCGCTTCCTGTGCGTCTATCCCCGGTGTCGCCGACACCCCGGGTGTCGGCGTCGGCACGCCCGCGGGCGAGGGCGGGGTCGGTTCTCCGCCGGACGATGACGGTGACGGCAGGAGGCCGCCCCAGACGACGATGGCGAGAAGGGCGACAAGGGCTATGAGAGCAAAGAAGAATTTTTTCATGATGGGGTCTCCCGGGAGGCACCTGTTCGGGCATCCACGACCCAGAATATCCTCTTTGTTTTATATATCTGTTCTGTGCAGATCGTCTACGCGTTGAAAGGGTCACATGCCCCGTACGCCCCGCCGTCACGCAAAAAGGGGTCCGCCACCCGCGAAAAAAGAAAATTTTCTGTTCCCTACCTGTTCCCCCACGTCTCCAGCGCCTGCGCCAGTTCGCAGCGACCCTTTGTTCACACGTCGACTCCAGTATTGCACGACATACGATATCAGAACCACTATCGAAGTTCCGTATCGGAAAATTGCATCTGGAATCTTTTCTCCGGTGCTGGGATAATACGAAAGAGCACAGGTGAGGAGGGATGCACCCATGATCAGATCCCGATTCTCCAGATCCCAGGAACTGATTTTTCATCTCCTGCCCTCTGAGGAGGACGCCGACCTGTTTTCATCGTTTCCGTCTCCCGCTTCCGGGGTGCTGGACCTTTTTCTCAACCGGTCGATCGCCCAGATGCCGTACGCCGTGCCCGCTCCCGATATCACGACCCATGGCATGAGGACGAGGGGCAGGAACCTGATGTCGAGTTCCTGTGGATTGGCGTACCATGACTCAAGAAACAGAGCCGTCAGAAAGAGGCCGGAACCGAAGATTAGAATGCCGACGATGCAGAGAATAAACCAGGCGTACTCACCCGGTGAGATTTTCGTCTCTCTTCTGCCGGTAAGGGAGGGATAGAAGAACCAGATGGCGAAGACGGCCATCGCCAGGGGGATCAGGTACATCAGGTGATAATACATGGGATGCTCCTCTGATGCGAGAGATGGATCTTCCTGGCAAAAAAATGAGATTGTTTCTATTTCATGCTCCTTCAGGAACCGCACTCACATAATTCAGGTACGGCTCTTCTTTTCCATCATAATAGGCCGTCCCTGAGAAGGCCCAGACCGGCGTGACCGTTTTTTGTTCGTAGATCCTTGGTTTCATCCAGTACCCCAGGGATATATTTTCAATGGATATACGGTCATATCCTGCCATGTCCTGAGGGATAACGGTTTTTTCCGCTTTAAGGTTTTCATATGCCTTTTCCGCAGGGATGATCATTGTTTCTCCCGTTGCTTCGACCGGACGCCAGCACTTAACCATCCCGACGACTTCACCGCCGTCGCCGATGATGACGGCCATCTCATCACCGTAGACCGGAACACCGTCGAGTGTCCGTGCATACCTGACTGCAAGAGTAATGCTGTAAACTCTTTCGGGTTCACTGCCCCCTGCCTTCCAGACCTCCTGCTGCTGGTTTACTTCAACGGTACTCACCTTCGCTTCAGACGGCAACAACCCCCGTTCCTTCAGGAAGACATTGGCGATCTGTATTGCTTCGTCCCGGGAGGGGAGAACAGGTTGTTCCCTGACAGCAGCAGGAAACTCTTTGTCAGGAATTTCGTAGAGGATTGCCCCGGACGGAGGATACATGGAGAGTCTGGATACATTCTCCTTTGATTCGTCGACAATCTGGATCTCCCCGGTCTTCTGGTTACAAACCTCGGCATTTCCGGTCATCCCGAATAAGCCTGCAATCTTTTCCACCGACTGCACTGTTACTGCCGGTACATCGGTCCCATACACAGGGTACGATGTGTCTGTCGGTGCTGGAAAATCGGTCATAACGTCGAATTCAGTCTCGGCACTTCCCTGTATTGTCGGTAGCGAGCCTCTCTGCCCTTCGTCTGTGAGGAACAGTGAATACACCGCCACTGCGGAAACCAGCACCAGAATGCCAGCAAGCAGGATGTAGGTTTTTTTCATGGCTTCTTCCCTCCCTGATTGCAGTTATATAACCACCGATAAATTTCACTGTCTACAACAGGATCTGCGATGACCGAACCTTCTCCCCAGACGCGATCATTCCCGCAGTCGGAGTTTTCTCCGACGATACCGACACGGACTCCACTGGGGTGTGTTTCATCGATAGCGTTGTACCACGCAAGCCGAACTTTATATCCACTCAGGAGTTTCTGGGCGCAGCTCTCCCCATCCTCAGCATAATCATATGCTACAGTGTCGAAGCCGCAGATCAGATGCGCACCGTTTAGTGCCTATCTCTTATTTGATTTGAAATTTCCAGGTACTTGCGCGGTATTACAGGAATGCAGCAGCATCCATTCAAGATCGTAATCTCCCCATTCACAGCAATCATAATACATCCAATGTAACGGATCCGTAGCGAGTTTTATAAGATTATTTGCTCCATGGCCGACGAACATGACAATGTCGGCTCCATCCACATAGGATGAATCTGAACCGTCTGAGACCCACTGATCGATCGCTACGGTAGTGGTTCCTTTATTAAACTTCTGTGTCCAGCCCGCGTTCCCGAGTGTGTTATAAAACCCAAGAGCACAGTCATCAGCGCTTGGAAGATTACAACTGGGATATAGATATTCAGTAACCCATTCTACGCCAACTTCTGGATTGGAGAGATCATTGTCATCCCCTGAACCAGCACTCACTGCTGTTACCAGAGCAAAACATGCTATAAACACCAGAGTTGGTACTGTTCCTCTCCATAATGATCTGTTTCGTTTCATTTTTTCCTCCGCAAGAAAATTTACCCAGAAGCAAACAGACCGCAACGGCTATCCCTGATGATATCCAACAACCCGATCGCCTCCGGGCAGAGGAAGGCCGGGACACGACGCCAATCGAAGTCCCCGGCCTCCTGCGGGACACCCGTTCGGGCATCCACGACCCATAATATCTCTGTTGTTTTATATATCCATTCTGTGCAGATCGTTTATCTGTCACGGGGACCGTATGCCCTGCACACTGTAGCAGTCATGCAGGAGGAGAGGGATAGAAAAACAAGACAGGGAAGATGACATTTGTGAGGGGATCGGGCCGTGGTACATGGAGTGCTCCTGTGATCCGAGAAGGCGAGGAGACCAATCTCCTCCTGGTATTGCCAGACCTCCTCAGAACACTTTTCATGCGGCATGCTTGAACCCGGGGATCATGCCCGATTCAAAAGGATCGCACAATCAAAAAAGAAAGGAATAGTATCTGCCCGAAAAGGTCGCTCATCTCAAGAGGGAGAGCGCCCCGTGCGGGCATGCCTGGAGGCACCGGCCGCAGAGGACGCAGCGCTTCTGGTCGAGGACGAGGTTCCAGTCGTCGTCGAAGGAGAAGACGTCCTGCGGGCAGATGCTGATGCACGCCCCGCAGTCCACGCACTCGGCCTCGTTGTGGTGGATGGCGTCCTCGAGGACACGCACCGTCGCCCCCATGTCGCGCATCTTCTGGCTGACTTCATCCGCGGAACCGTTCGGGACGTCGATGAGCACCTCGCCCTCGCCCGGTTCGATCCGCGCCCTCTCGACATTGATCAGGACGCCGGTGTCCTTGACCACGCGGGCGATGATCGGTTCGCGGACTTTCTTCCTGGAGAATGAGACCATCAACTTCATGGTTGCTGCCACCTCCCGCCGAGAAGTTTGCCGAGGTCAAGCGCTGTGAGCATGCCGATGACCCGGTTTGCCGGGTCGACCACAGGCATGGCGCTGATGTTGTTCCGGTCCAGTTTCTGGGCGGCGATGTCCACCGCCTCCTCGGGCGTCGTCCTGACGACCTTTCTCGTCATGATGTCCCTCACAAGGAGACGATCGCCCGGCCGTGCAACGGCCTTGGTGACGTCGTAGGTCGTGACAATCCCGACGAGGACGCCATCTGCATCAAGAACAGGCAGGTGGTTTGTCTCGCCCTTGAGAAGCCTCGTGGCCGCCGCGGTGATCTGTTCGTCCTCGGTGATGCAGACGACTGCCGTGTCCATCACCTCGCGCACCATCGGGACCACCTTTGTCTCCCGCATCGGGTGCGTCCTCTTTGCGGCATTGAAGGACCTGGTCGGGAGGGCGAGTTCGATCGAGCCCTGCTCCACCCAGCCGCGCAGGGTCTCCGCGACCTCGCGGGCCTTCTTGTAACTCGAAAGAGACGAGGTCTTCACCTCTTCGCCATTGATCTCGACCTTCCCGCTCTTCAGTTCGGCAAAGCTGACCCGTTTGATAGCCGGGCGGTCGCGGTGCGGGACGCCGTAGTCGACGATGGTCGTCATCAGGTCTTCGTCCCGTACGGCCGTGCTCCTGACGACCTCGAGGTCGGTGACAGGCAGGGGGACGCCGACGCCGACGTACATCGTGACGCCGTAGCCCAGGTACGTCGCCGCCCTGATAAAGTCGGGGCTCATCTGCTTCAGGTCGCCGGTCGTCATCAGGGTTGCAAAACCGGTCGCCGGCGAGGACTGCGTGCCCTGCCCGACGACCATGCCCTCTGCCCCGCCAAGGAAGATGGGGACGCCGCTCCCGATCCGATGATAGCGGGGGTCGTTGGCGAGGGGGGAGAGCGCCCCTGCCCCTGAGTAGGAGACATTCCCGCTGTTCGGGAGGAGGAGGCCCATATAGGTGTGGAGGGTGCGGTCGGTGGAGTTCGTCGCCGCATTGTAGTTCTGGTAGGCGTTCCGCGGGTTGACCATCACGGCGTCGTTGAAGTCTTCGAGGAGGAGGGTGGAGGTCACAGTCCGGCGCGGGTAGCAGTCTGTCCCGCGGGAGATCGCGCGGAGTTCGACAGACCTGCCGGAGATCAGGTCCTCGATCACGTGCGCCCCGCCGTACTTATCGCCCTGCGTGGTGGACTGCTGGGTCGCCCCGAGGTAGGCGTCGACGGCGGCAACGCCCCCATATGCCTCGACGTCGTTGAGCCAGACCCTTTCCATCCTGATGGGGGGGTCGGTGTGGCCGAAGTTCAGGAAGGCACCGGAGGAGCACATTGCCCCGAAGGTCCCGGTCGTGACGACATCCACCTCCTTGAGGGCCCCTTCCTCGCCGAGTTCGGCGACAATGTCCGGCATCTCCTCTGCCGTGACGACGCGGGCATTGCCGTCGCGTATTCGTGTATTGATCTCTTCGATCGACTTCTCCATATTTTTCTATTAAACCTGCATATTAATAGGTCTTTCTTATTACTCGGGATAATAAGTGCCTTGATTATGCCGGAGACAGATCTGTGTATATGGATAGTGCAGACCTGGTTGCGCATCTGGAACGAATCGCGCCGCCGGAACTTGCTGAAGAATTCGACGACGGGCGGATCGGCCTCATCGTCGAAGGGAGGATGGACGTCGGGGCGGTCTGTTGCGCCCTCGACGCCACGCCTGCGGTGGCGGAGGCCGCCGCCCGCGCCGGGGCCGGCATGCTCGTCGTCCACCACACTCCCATCTGGGAACCAGTGACCGCTGTTCGCGGCACGACCGCCGGCGTCCTGCGGCCCCTGCTGGCGCACGACATCGGCCTCTATGTGATGCACACCAACTTCGACCGCGCGGCCGGCGGGGTGAACGACACCCTCGCCCGCATCCTCGGCCTTGAAGAGGTGCGGCCGATGTCGCTTGGACGCGTCGGCACCTGCACCTGCACCCTCAGGGAGATGGCCGCCCGCATCGGCGGGAATGTCAGGGTGTACGGCGACGCACGCGACCCCGCCACCCTTGCAGTCGTCG
>NZ_JAQVNX010000083.1 GCF_028702905.1 Methanofollis sp. | reverse complement strand
GCCATCTCCTCCTTCGTCAGCCTCCGCAGGTAGAAGTTCCCGACCGCGGCGATGATGACCGCCCCGACGAGATCGAAGATCAGGTCGGTCATTGTGTCGTCGAGGCCGTGCTGGAGGACGGTCCCGAGGAAGGTGTCGAAGAGGTACTCGTAGATCTCCCAGAATGCGCCGAGGGCCATCGTGAAGATCACGATGAAGAAGATGATCATCGGCCTGGTGAGCTGCAGGCCCGAGTACCGGTCGACCAGGAGGACGAGGACAAATCCCAGGACAGAGATGGTGATCGAGGAGACGAAGTGCGCGATCTTGTCGTAGTACGGGGAAAAGAGGATATAATAATCGCTGACATGGCCGGCGACATGGAGGAAGAGGGAAAGGGCGATGAGGAGGTTCACCTCCCAGGGCATCGAGATGTCAGACCTCCTCCTGACGAGGTACGGGACGGTGGTGAGAAAAAAGGCGAATGAACCGACAATGCCCAGGAAATAATCCCCCCTGGCAAAGCTGTACCCGACCTGGAGGAGGATGAGACCCTGTACGGCGTAGGCAAGGAGGATCCCGGAAAAATTCAGCCGGCGCCCCATGGAATGATGCCTCTATGGGATGCCGGCCATATAAGATTACCCGGAAAAAGAGGGGCGAGGTTTTCCCGCCCGGAAGTTAGGCATGTGCAGTTTTTCCCCGGCATTTACACCCGTTTTACCCGTTCGGCAAGGGCAAGGCCGGTCCGGCAGCACGCCTCGCGCTCGTCGGCGTCAGGCCTGAAATAGACCTCCATGCCGCCGTCCATCGCGCCGTCGGCGAGGGCCTTCGCCATCACATCGGTCGAACCGTGCATCGTGTCGAAGACGATTCAGGATATCCAATTCTGTCTTCCCCGGGTCTATCGTACGACCACTGATCCAACAGGACACAAACTATCGATCAAAAAAGAGGAGAACTCCGATGGGATATCACACCCACCCGATCCCGAGGATGATCAGGGAGAAGAGGATGAAGTCATAGGTGGCATGGGTGATGGCGCAGACAGTCGTGTTCGTCCTGACCCTGAGGTATGCAAAGACAAGGCCGGCAAGGAGGACAGAGAGCAGGCCGTCCCATGCATACTGGTACGCATGAAGGGCGGCGAAGACGAGGACCGAGAACGCGATGCCAAAGCGCGGCTGGAGGACACCGCGGATCGCGAGTTCTTCGCCCACACCCGCGACGACCGCCGCGACCAGGGCGGCAAGGGGGGTGAGGTACGAGGCGAAGAGCGCTTCCGTATAGTCGGCGTCGGTGACGTACCAGCCGAAATAATTCCAGACCGCCGTGATCGCGTGGTCCACGACCGAGAAGACGAGGACGAGGGCCACACCGACGCCGAGGGCGAAGGCGACAGAGCGGAGAGTCGGCATCACGACGCCGAGGCGCTCCAGGGCCTCGGGAAGAGACCTCTTCACGAAGAGGCCGACAGCGATGAAGGAGCCGAAGATGGTCCAGAAAAGACCGTATGCATCTGACTTCGCCGCATCTGCCGGGGAGATCGGCGCGATGGCGAACTCCGCGTTTGCCATCAGGTCGACGAGGGGCGGGTGTCCGATGACCAGGAGGGGGATGGGCGGGATGATCGCGAGGGCGGTGATCATCACCAGGGCCACGGTGTGGACAAAGTTGTCAGGGTCGATCGGGATGTACCGCGCAAGAAAGAGGCGGACCTGTCGCGAAAAGCCGAGCAGGCTGACCCCGGCCGCAAGCAGGGAAAGGAGCAGGCCCTCGAAGAGGGCGAGGACCATCTCGAAAGGCGGTTCTTCGACCTCAAGCAGGGACATCCAGGGCGCCAGACAGAAGAACCAGGAGACAAGCGCAAGCGCCAGGACGAACATGACGGCAAGGGCCGCGACAACGGGGCGGAGGCGCGGGCGGTCGAGAGCGAGGAAAGCAAGGAGGGCGATCAGAAAGATCGGTGCCGCCTCGGCCCCTGTCGAGAAGAAGAGGCCGATGTCGCCCTGCGGGTCGCCGGAGAGGCCGACGACGAGGGCAAGCGCTCCGGCAAGGAGGGCAAGCAGGATCAGGACCGGGTGGAAGGCGGATCTATCCATCATGATATCAGAATATCACTGTATGCCCAACAATCATAAATATCCGCCTTCCACCCGATTTTTCGGCTTTGCAGAATCGCTCATGAAACGCACGCCTCAAGCATACCGGATGAAAATAGTTTCGAAGAGATCTCCGGGGCGTGGAAGGTTTCTTGATCCCTCTTTTCACGATAGAAGAACAGGTAGAGACCTCGCTCAATCGCCGCCCCCACCTATCCTCTGTCTGTGGGGGGTTCCGGGGGGCAAGCCCCCCGGCGCGAGACGGCAGGTGTGAGTCTTTCTAATGGGGCGGCACGCCTGATCGGTCTGCCTTCCCCCATCCTCACGCCGGGGGCGCTGCCCCCGGAGCCCCCGGGATGAAGATAGGGTCTGGAAGGCAAAGGGCCGATCATTCTGAGGCGAGATCGATCTGAGAATGAAGATTTCTACAGAACCCCCTTTTTCAGCATTTGCACAGTTCAGCCAGAAAAGCAGGGGGCCGGACCGCCCCTACTCGCCGGCGAGTTCCCTGACCTTCTCGATGTTCCCAACATCGTCCCGCCGATCGTCCACCGGGGTCTCGCAGATCAGGGGCAGACGCCGGACCGCCGGGACCGCAAAGAAGGCCCGGAAACCTCCCTCCCCGATTGCCCCGAGGCCGATATGCTCGTGGCGGTCGAGGTGCGAGCCGAGACCGCCCTTGCAGTCGTTGCAGTGGACGACGCGCAGGCGGTCGAGCCCGATCGCGTCGTCGAAGGCGTCGAGGGTCTCCCCGACGACAGTCTCCTCCCGCAGGTCATAGCCCGCGGCAAAGGCATGGCAGGTGTCGAAGCAGACGGCGGCCCTCTCTTCAGGGAGGGCCTCCAGGATCAACCTGATCTCCTCGAAAGTACCGCCAAGACTGTTCTTCGTCCCCGCGGTGTTTTCGAGGAGGAGGACGGCATCACCCTCAGCCTCGTCGAAGGCGTGCAGGACGCCGTCGATGAGCCGCCGACGCCCACCCTCGATCCCGGTGCCGAGATGGCTGCCGAGATGCATCACAAGGAAGGGAACGCCGAGGTGGTCGCAGCGCCTGAGTTCGGCGGCGAGGGTCTGGACGGACTTCTGGTACACCTCCTCCTTCGGCGAGGCGAGGTTCGGCAGGTACGGCATGTGGACGACGGCCGGGCCGATCCCGGAGGCTTCGAGGCGGGAGCGGAAAGCGGCGGCATCGCCATCGGTGAGGGGCCTGAACATCCACCCCCGCGGGTTCCGGGAGAAGATCTGGAAGGTGGTGCACCCCCGCTCCCCGGCCCGCCCGACGGCATCGGCAAGGGACCCGGCGATGGAGACATGGCAACCGACGCGTAGCATGGAGATGCGTGTGGCATCAGGAGAGATGAGGGTGACGATCCGGAGAGGCGCCGGACCGGCACGTTTATTACCGCGCCGCTCAGGGATGCAAGTGTCGGTATGATCTTTTTTGAGTTCGCCAGGCGAAACGTGCGCCTCCACTGGCTCCGGTCCCTCCTCGCGGTGATCGGGATCGTCATCGGGGTCGCCGCCATCGCATCGATGGGAATCCTCGGCAACAGCCTGGTGCTCTCCATCTCCGACACCCTCACCGACGTCGGCGACACCATCGTCGTCACCCCCCATACCGGCGGCGGGAACGGGCCGCCCGGCGCCTCCTCGAAAGGGATCTCCGACAGGCAGGTGACCGAGATCCAGCGCGCCGTCGGGTCGAATGTGGTGGTCCCCCTGTACGTGGGCGGGGACCGGATCGTCATCGGCGGCGAAGTCGGGGCCGCATCCATCTACGGGATGCGCCAGGAGGACATACCCGAACTCCTCGACCTTGACGACGGCGTCTACCTGCGGGGCCAGACAACGACGATGGTCGGCGCGAAACTCGCCGAAGAGTACGACCTCAGGGTCGGAAGCCGGGTCCGGGTCGGCGACAAGGAGGAAAGGCTCAGAACGGCTGGAATAATCAGCGAAAGGGGCGTCGGTTTCGATATCAACCCCGACTACGCCCTCGTCGTCTCAGACACCTTCTACCAGGACTTCTACGACGTGGACGAATGGGACCAGGTGATCGTCAAGGTGCGCGACCTCAACGAGATCGACGCGGTCAAGGCCGCCATCGAGGACCAGCTCAACAGGAGAGAGCAGGTGGTGAACGTCCTCGACACGAAGGCGATCCTGGAGACCCTCATCGAGACCTTCAACAGCATCTCGACGTTCACCACGGCCATCGGCGGCATCTCCCTCGTCGTCGCCGGGGTCTCCATCTTCAATGTGATGATGATGTCGGTGACGGAAAGGACAAAGGAGATCGGGGTGATCAGGTCCATCGGCGCCCTGCAGAAAGAGGTCCTCCTGATGTTCCTGTACGAGTCCCTCATCCTCGGCCTGACCGGGAGCGCCATCGGAGGCCTCATGAGTTTTGTCGGCGGCTACCTCGCGGTCAGCGTCATGCTCCAGGACACCTCGTACCTCTTTGTCCCTTCAAGCCTTGTCTACGTCCTGTACGGGATGGCCTTCGGCATCGGCACGAGCATCCTCTCCGGCCTCTACCCCGCGTGGAAGGCCTCCCATGTAAACCCGATCGAGGCGTTGCGACATGAATGAAGAAGAACCTATCATCAGATTCACGGACGTGACCAAGGTCTACCCCCTGCCGGCAGGCGACGTCGTCGCACTCGACCATGTCTCCCTCGACGTGATGCCCGGCGAGTTCCTGGCAATCATGGGTCCCTCGGGGTCGGGAAAGTCCACCCTCCTGAACCTCATGGGCTGCCTGGACACCCCGTCGTCAGGGACGCTCTCCATCAAAGGAAAAGACATCGGCACGCTCCCCGACGACGACCTCACCCGTCTCCGCCGCGACCATATCGGCTTCATCTTCCAGCAGTTCAACCTCATCCCCCTCCTGAATGTCATCGAGAACGTGGAGTTCCCCCACATCCTGAAGGAACAGAAAGGGGGATGCATCGAACGCTGCCTGGAAGTCCTCGCCGCCGTCGGCCTCGAAGAGGAACTCTTCTCCCACACGCCCGCAGAACTCTCGGGCGGGCAGCAGCAGAGGGTGGCGATCGCCCGCGCACTCATCAACGACCCCGAGATCCTCCTTGCCGACGAACCGACAGGCAACCTGGACACGAAGACCGGGACAGGGATCATGGAGATCCTGGCTGATATGAATCGACGGGGCAGGACGATCATCATGGTCACCCACGACCAGAACGTCGCCGCGTACGCACGGCGGCGGATCACCATCGTCGACGGCAAAATCGTATGATCTTCCTTACCTTCGCGGTGCGGAACCTGCGGCGCCACAAGGCGCGGTCCTTCCTCGCCACCCTCGGGATCGTCATCGGCGTCTTTGCGATCGCGTCCCTCGGCGTGATGGGGAACTCCATCAACCTCCTAGCCGCCGCTCTCATCGCCGATGTCGGGGACACGATCATCATCACCCCGCACACTGCCCTCGGCGGCGCCGGGTTCGTCGGCGACCCAAGGACCGTGGTCGCGGCCACCATCCCCGACGCCGACGTCGAGCGCATCGAGAGGGCGGCAGGGGGGAACAGGGTGATCCCCGTCCTCCAGGGGGCCGGGGAGATCACGGTCGGGAGCGAGGGGGGGTACGCACAGGTCATCGGGCTTGCGACCGACGACATCCCCTATCTCCTCGACCTGGAGGACGGGAACCACCTGCGCACCGGGTCGAGGAGTGCCCTTGTCGGCACCTACCTGGCCAGGGAGTACGACCTGCGGGCCGGGAGCAGGATCCGCCTCGGCGACGAGCAGACGATCGTCTCCGGCATCATCGCCGAAAGGGGATTTGCCTTCGACATCAACCCTGACTATGCGGTCGTCATCGTGGAAGAGAGGTTTCGGTACTTCTTCCCGGACAGGGAGGGCTATGACTATGTGGTGATCCGGGTCGCCGACCCTGCGGAGATCGACGGCGTCAAGGAGGATGTGGACAGTCTCCTCAACAGGCGCGACGACGTCGTCGACATCACCGACTCGCGGGAGGCCCTCCGGCAGATGAACGAGATCTATGCCGCAATGACGCGGTTCCTCCTTGCGATCGGGGCGGTCTCCCTGGTCATCGCGGCGGTCTCGATCCTGAACGTCATGATCATCTCGGTCACGGAACGGACACGGGAGATCGGGGTGATGCGGAGTATCGGGGCGCTGCGCCGCGAGATACTCCTGATGTTCCTGTACGAAGCCCTCATCCTCGGCATCGCCGGGAGCCTCATCGGCGGGGCCTTCAGTTTTGTCGGGGGGTATTTCATCAGCGTCGCCGCAGTCCAGGTGCTCACCGCCGGCACCACCTTCGCCGAAGGGGCGACGGTCTTTGACCCGCTCTCGATCGCCTACATCCTCTTTGCCATGGTCTTCGGGACGGTGACGAGCATGGCCTCCGGCCTCTACCCGGCCTGGCAGGCGTCGAGGATGAAACCGATCGAGGCCATACGGGGGTGAAATGGATGCGGACGGCGCAGCGGATCTTTCTTGTCTTTGCGGTGCGGAACCTGAGAAGGCACTGGGTGCGGTCAGGGCTTGCGGCCCTCGGGATCATCATCGGCGTCCTTGCCATCGCATCCCTCGGCATCCTGGGCAACAACCTGATCGTCCTCTTCTCCGGTCTGGTCGCCGACGTCTCCGACACGGTCGTCGTCACCCCCCACCTTGCGGCAGCAAGCGGCGACCCCTTCGACCCCAGGTCGGCCCTCGCCACCGGGATCACAGAAAAGGACGCCGACAGGATCGCACGCGCCGCCGGGGCGAACCCGTCCATCCCCCTCATCCAGACCGCGGAGGTGCTCAAAAAAGGGAGAGAGGGGGGCTTTGTCCCGGCGATCGTCCTCCATGCCGACGACATGCCCCTCCTCCTCCGGGTCTCGGAGGGGGCGTTCCCGCCGGGGTCGGGAAGAGGGGTGCTCGTCGGTGCGCGCCTTGCCGACGAACTCGATATCAGGGCAGGGAGCAGGATCTCGTTCGCCGGCGAGGACGTCAGGGTTGCCGGCGTCCTGGAAGAGCGGGGGCTTGCAATCGACATCAACCCCGACTATGCCGTCGTCGTCACCCACGATTGGTACACCGACCTCCGCGGCGAGGAGGACTATGACAGGGTGGTGATCAAGGTCGCCGACCTCGGGGAGATCCCGGCGGTCAAGGCCGCGGTGAAGGACCAGATGAACAGGCGCAAAGAGGTGGTGGACGTTCAGGACTCCCGGGAGATCCTGGAACTGTATTACCAGACCTACGACGCCATCTCGATCTTCCTCATGGGGATCGGGGGCGTTGCCCTCCTCGTCTCCAGCGTCTCGATCCTGAATGTGATGATCATCTCGGTGACCCAGCGGACACAGGAGATCGGGGTGATGCGAAGCATCGGGGCGCTCCGCCATGAGATACTCCTGATGTTCCTGTACGAGGCGATCATCCTCGGCATTGCCGGGAGCCTTATCGGCGGGGCGCTCTCGGTCGTCGCAGGGTATGCGATCACCGCTTCGGTGGCGGAGACCATCTTTGCCGGATATGGTACCGCACCCACCGCACTCGACGCCGAGGGGGTGAGGGCGATCCTCCTCGGCATCGGCTTCGGGATCGGCACAAGCCTGCTCGCAGGCGTCTATCCTGCCTGGAAAGCGGCGCACCTCGACCCGATCGAGGCGCTTCGCTACGAGTGAAGGGGACGGACACCTATATATACGAGTATACGGATCGTCGATCGCCCAGGGGGACAAATGGCTGTACGCGATCAGGGCGAACTCGCTCTCCGTGCACCGCGCTTTCACCGCCGCCAGAGCGGCCATCAGTCGATGGAGGTCATCATGCTGCTTCTCGAAGAACGGGACAATGACATTCGAGCCCCGGAGAAATACGGGAGAGAGGAAAGGACATACGAGAGAAAAAGCAAATATTTATAAATCGAGTGTCTGGATAATAGATCGAGCATGACAGCAGAGGTTGGAGCAGCAGAGTGGCTGCACGAAATCCTGCAGGGGAAACCGGACACCGGCGACGTCTCCAGACTGCTCACCGTATCCGACCAGGAGGTCCGCGATGCGATCAGGCGCCTCGGCAAGACCGAGAGAATGGAGGCCCTGGAGATCCTGAAACAGTTGAAACTCGCCGAATATACAATGAAAGAGTAGTAGTCCCCTGCCTTTTTTCTACTACACCGCTACAGAACCCGGAAAGGGTCATTTAATGAGCTAAAAGTCTGCTTTTTTTGTCTTCATCCAGGACGCCGGGGCTCAGGAGGCAGGGATGCAGGAGAGGGTCATATGCCCCGAATACCCCCCTGAACCTGCAAGAACCTGAAGGGAGAAGGATATCGACCGGGCGGCCCGTACCGGGAGGGCGCCCGGGAGGGCGGTCTGGCTGGAGGGGCCATAACCGACCTCGACGCCGTCACCGAGCGCAGCGCCGTATATGACATTCCATGTGCCGTCGGCGCGCTGTCCCAGTCCCATGTCGTCCTGCTCCACAAGAATCGTACAGGGCACATTCCCGATATTTCGCACCGTGGGCAGGTCCGCGGTCCCGAAGTCGGTGTCTCCCACGATCCGGGCGCTGGTTTTGAGGCGGGCACCCCCATAGGGTACCGCAGAAAAGTCAAACTCGCAGCAGGCGACCGGCAGGTAGGTATAAATGCCCGACACCGGTGTCGCAGTGCCTCCAGAGACCTCCACCCGATAATCGCCCGGCATCTGCCAGTATGCAAGGTCGGCTTCCCCGCCCCGCACCGAAGCGGCCCCGGTCTTGAGCGCCGCACGGACGAGGGACGGTTTCCACCCGGGAGCATACCTGACAAGGCCTGCTGCTTCCGCATTCAAGAATGCCTCCCTGCCATTGTCGAGGGGCGAGAGCGCCGCCTCATGGGCCGGCGACCCGTCGGGCATCACCACGCGGGCAGAGACCGCACCGGCGTCCGGGATACCGAGGACGACCGCCCGGTACTTCACCGTCTTCGTGCTGTCGAAGCTGCAGGGGGGGGAGAGCTGGCTCCCGACCGTTTTATGGAGGGGGTCACCGTCCTCATGGGACCGGGTTGCATCCTCCACCCAGAGACACAGGAGGATGGATCTGGTGGTCGGGTCGGTCGTCGGGTCGGTCGTCGGGTCGGTCGTCGGGTCGGTCGTCGGGTCGGTCGTCGGATCGGTGGT
>NZ_JAQVNX010000082.1 GCF_028702905.1 Methanofollis sp. | reverse complement strand
AGTCCCCCGGGCCAGGCACCCCTGAAAAGGATTTACCATGAAAATGATCCAGAAGATCCGTTCTCCGGGTTTTCATGAGGTTTTGACTCTCAACGAGCACCCCATGATGGAGATGGAGAGGACAAAACCACCTTCAGAAAAGGTTCGCCCTCTGCCTTCCCCGTCCTATCGTAATTCCGGGGGTCCGGGGGCAGCGCCCCCGGCGCAAGCGTGCGGGAAGGCACTTTGACCAGACGAACTCCTCAGAACAATTTTCATGCGGTATGCCTGAGGCGTGCTCCCGACTCATGTCTGATTCTACAGGGCCATTTTTTCAGAGCCGGATACGAGTTATTTCATCGAGGTGAGAGAGTGTTCGATACGCTCCTGGATGGCCTCTCAGATAAAAAAAAGGGGATCTCAGTCGATCCGCGAGACCGTGCAGAGCGGGAGGACAGGCACTCCCTCGACGGCCCGCACGTCCCTCTTGTCAAAGATCACCCAGATCGCGACCGGCCGCGCCCCATGAGACCGCAGGTAGTCCACGACCTCGTGGAGGGTCCTGCCTGTCGTGATCACGTCGTCGACGATGACGCAGGCGTGCCCGGCGATCGAGGCGAAGTTCCCTGAGATCGAACCGACCTTCTTCTCGGCAGGGCTGTGCTTTGCCGGGTGGTAGATCGCAAGCCTCTTTCCCGCCCGGCTGGCAATGATCGTCGCCATCGGGACTCCGGAGAGGGAGATGCCGACGACGGTGTCGTATGCGGCGGCCTCGGGGCCGGAGAGGAACTGCCCGTCTGCGACGGCGCCCTCGTGCCGCCTGGTCAGCATCTGCCCGACGAGGTCGAGCATTCCCGCGTCGCTGCTCATCGCCGTCCAGTCGATGTGCACGTCCTTCGGCGCCTCGGCACTCCGCTGCTGCGTCAGGAGCCAGGTCACCGTCTCCATCGAGAGGGAGAGCTCGTCTGCGATCTGCTCCGGACTATGGCCGTCGGAGAGGAGGACCTGCGCCTTGTTGATCAGTTCGTCGAGGGAACTCATAGAAGAGTGGTCTTCGGATGGATATTTAAGCGTTTGCGGGGCTCCTCCTCCCGGCGATACGGGGGGCGTCGCCCCCTGAAGGCCTACCGCCTCTTCCTCTTTATCGCCGAACCGCAGATAGGGCACTCCCCTTCGTGCCCGAAGTACCGGCCGCAGCCGGTGCAGCGGTATTTCCATGCCACCTTTGCGGCCCGCCTCTGCTGGATCGGTTCTGTGGCGACGCCGAGGCGTAGTGCCGCGTTCTGGAGGGCGAAGTCGTCGGTGTACACCGTGGCCCCGAGTTCGCGGGCGAGGGCGAGGACAGAGAGGTCGGTCGGTGAGAGGACGCCGATGTCGCGGCTCTTCCCTGCCGCCTCCCGTGCGGCGAGGGTGCTCTCCGGGGAGGGGCTGGCAACGGCGAGCCCCTCTGCAAGGAGTGCCTCGTACCGGCACTTTGCCCTGAGGTCCACCAGTTCGGCGACGACCTCGGGCGTCGTGTACAGCTCCCCGGCATAGGGCCTGTCCACGAAGAAGGCCGTGGCGTCGAGGACCGCCTTCATGCCGAGAACACCGCCGGGGTTGCGCCTGAAACGGCGATCTCATAGCCGAAGAGGGAGAGCAGGCGGCAGGTCGTCGCCGCGTGGCTCGATATTTCTGGCGCCGAGTACGACCCCCCGGCCCTCGCAAGGTAGACAAGGAGCTGGTCGGCGAGGTGGACGTCGACATCGCAGGCGACCGACCGGGCGGCGAGCAGTTCGTCTGCCGCCATCCAGCCGACCTTTTCCGCGGGGAGGCCACGCCTCCCGACGGCGACGCCGCCTTTCGCTCCTTCAAAGACCGTCACCGATGTCCCTGTGCCAGGCCCGGGCGTCCTCTCGATCCGTACCGGGAAACCGGGGAGGGCGGCAGATGCCGCCTGTGCCTGCCTCTCGGCCACGTGGTCGGGGAGGTTCTGGGAGCAGGAGATGATCCCGGCATGGGCAGGCACCCCTCCGATGGCGAGGGGGGCGAGCTTCGAAGGCTCGACCATGACCCGCACCCGTCCGCCGCCGACCGGGAAGTATCCCCGGCCGAGGACCTCCACCTCTATCTTCGCCCCGTGGGCACGGAGGAGAGGCACGAGCACCTCGGAAAAATAGTCGATGGTCGGGCTCTTCGAGACCTCGGTCCCGCCGGTGAGAGTGATCGTCCCCCCTGCCTCCAGGGCCACAGGCAACCAGGCCTGGAGGACGAGGGGGATGCTCCCGGCCGTGCCGATCGCAAGGTCGATTGCGGTCTTTCTGTTCTCGCCGGGCGCAAAAGTCAGGGTGTCGCTCTCCCGGCGGCACCCCCTCATCTCCGCCCCGCAGGCGAGGGCGACCGCCTGCACCGCCGTGCAGTGCTGGGCCGCAAGCCCGGGCTTCGGCCTCTTTGCCCTGATCTTCGTGACCCTGATGGGCGTGCCGGTGAGGGCCGCAAGGGCGACCGCGGTCCTCACCACCTGCCCGCCGCCCTCCCCGACGGACCCGTCGACCTCTAACATTTCCGCAGAGCTGCCGCGATGCACCGTGCCGCCGAGACCTCGGAGCATGCCCGCTCGATCGTGTCAGAGCAGACGACGCTCTTCACTCCGGCACTCCTGAGATGGACATAGGCCCCGCCGGTGAAGACGCCGTGGACGCAGATGGCATGGACGGCCGCCGCACCCTGGGCATAGAGCATCTTCGTCGCCGTAGCCAGAGTTCCGCCGGTCGAGATGATGTCGTCGGTGATGACGACCTCGCGGCCGGAGACGTCGAAGGTCTTCGGCTCCATCCTGACCTCCTCGCCGGAAATTCTGGTCTTTTTCAGGTAGTCACACTGCCACCCGCCTGCGGCCGCGATCTCGGCCGCAAAGTCCGCAGCCCCGGAGTCGGGGGCCAGGATCAGGGGGTTGTCGAGGTTCCTGCCTTTCAGGTACTCCCCGATCTCAGTCGCAAGCGAGAGGTCGTGGGAGGGGACGTCGAAATGCCCGGCAATGTCCTTCTCGTGGATATTGACGGTGATCACGTCGGTGACACCGCGGGAGAGGGCCCGGGCGGCGACGCGGGCGCTCACCGGCTCGCCGTCCTTGAATTTCTTGTCCTGCCTGGCATAGCCGAGATACGGGATGACCAGAGTATTTGTCGTCGTCTCGCAGGCGTCAACGAGGAGCATCAACTGAATAAAAGCGTCATTATCGGTGACGCTCCCCACGATCACGGTCTCGTCGTCCAGGGGGTCGAGGACCTGCAGGTACAGCTCCCCGTCAGGGAAGCGGGCAAAGCGGGTGTCGGCTACCTGGACCCCGAGTTCATCGGCGATCCGAACGGCGAGTATCTGGGATTTTTCTGTGCATACAACCTTCATTTCTGGTTTTTCCCCCAGCTGAAACTACTTAAACTATCATGAAAATAGTATATAAGTATCATTGCCCAATGAGGTTGCACTGCTCATGCAAGACACTGTTTCTAACATCCTTGAGAAGAAAACGGACGAGGATCTCCTTCAGGGCTCTGCCATCACAAGCTCCTCCGAGGTCACCGTCCCACCCCGGCTGATCGATCAGGTGATCGGTCAGGACGCAGCCGTGGAGGTGATTAAGAAAGCGGCCACCCAGCGCAGGCACGTGATGATGATCGGCAACCCGGGAACGGGCAAGTCGATGCTTGCGAAGGCGATGGCCGAACTCCTCCCCAAGGAGGAGCTCAAGGACATCCTTGTGTACCCGAATGTCGAGGACTCGAACAATCCCATCATCAGGACGGTCGCGGCAGGAAGAGGCAAACAGATCGTGGCCGCCCACAAGGCCGAGGCTGCGAAGAGGAAGCAGATGAGGAACACCCTCGTCATGCTCCTGATCTTCGGCATTATCGGCTACGCCCTCATCGCCGGCCAGGCGCTGATGGGCATCATCGCCGCCGCCTTCATCTTCATGGCCCTCCAGTACTCGCGGCCGCGTGAGGATGCGATGATCCCGAAGCTCCTCGTCTCCAGCGAACCGAACAGCATCGCCCCCTTCATCGACGGCACCGGCTCACATGCCGGCGCCCTCCTCGGCGACGTCCGCCACGACCCCTTCCAGTCCGGCGGCCTGGAGACCCCGGCCCATGACCGCGTCGAGGCCGGCGCTATCCACCGGGCGAACGGCGGCGTGCTCTTCATCGACGAGATCAACACCCTGACCCCGCACTCCCAGCAGAACCTGCTCACCGCCCTCCAGGAAGGGGGGTTCCCCATCACCGGCCAGTCGGAGCGTTCGAGCGGTGCCATGGTCCGGACCGAGGCCGTGCCCTGCCGGTTCATCATGATCGCCGCGGGAAACCTCGACGCCATGCAGGGGATGCACCCTGCCCTGCGGTCCCGTATCCGCGGCTACGGCTACGAGGTCTACATGCAGGACACGATGCTCGACACCCCGGAGAACAGGGAGAAGTTCATCAGGTTCATCGCCCAGGAGATCAAGAACGACGGGAAGGTCCCGCATTTCGACCGGAGCGCCATCGAAGAGGTGATCCGGGAGGGCCAGCGCCGCTCCAACAGGAAGGGCCACCTCACCCTGAAGCTCCGTGAGATGGGCGGGCTGATCCGGGTCGCGGGCGACATCGCCAGGCAGGAGGGCGCCGACGTGACCTCGGCCCGGCACGTGCTGGCGGCCAAGAACTCGGCCCGTTCGATCGAACAGCAGATCTCCGACGAGTACATCCGCCGCAGCCGTGACTACGAACTCACCGTCGTGACCGGCACACAGGTCGGTCGGGTGAACGGTCTTGCCGTGATGGGCGCCGACTCCGGTTCTGTCCTCCCGATCGTCGCCGAGGTGACCCCGACCCAGGGGGCGGCAGGCACGGTCATCGCCACCGGCCTCCTGAAGGAGATCGCCCAGGAGTCGATCAAGAACGTCTCTGCCATCCTGAAGAAGTTCACCGGCAAGGACATCAAGAACATGGACATCCACATCCAGTTCATCGGGACGTACGGCGGTGTCGAGGGCGACTCGGCCTCCATCTCCGTTGCCACTGCGGTTATATCGGCCATAGAAGGTATCCCGGTGAAGCAGGACCTCGCGATGACCGGGTCCCTCTCGGTGCGGGGCGACGTCCTGCCCATCGGCGGCGTCACCTACAAGATCGAGGCGGCCGCGAAGGCCGGGATCAAGACGGTGATCATCCCGAAGGCAAACCTGGGCGACGTGCTCATCGAGGACCGCTACCGCTCCATGGTCGAGGTCATCCCTGTTGCGCACATCGAGGAGGTGCTCGAAGCGGCCCTTGTCCCGCAGAACCGCGAGCTCTTCCTGGACAAACTCAAGAAAATCGCCGCCGAGCCGGTGAAAAAGGCCCTCGAGTCCTCGGCGATCGGCGGCACCCATCTGGCAGCATAAGCATGGACAGCGTCCGCTACTATGATATCAGGCATGTCCGCGGCTCGGCCACTCACGTCGACATCGACAATGGTGTGGTCGAGTCCGCAGGCACCAGTTTTTTTGACCAGGCTGTTGTGAGGGTGCTCGGCCCGCAGGGCTGGGGCATCCTCGCCCTGGAGAACTTCGACCCCGACGCACCTTGCGACAGGCTGATCGCACGGGCACTCGAACTTGCCGCGATCACAGGCGACGAGGTCGACCTTGCCGACGCCCCGCAGCGTGGCGTCCTGCCTGTGCCGAAGGCCGGCGAAGATCCGGTCGAGGTCTCTCTTGAAGAAAAGACCGAACTTCTCTCCTCGATCGAGGGGGCGGCCAGGCTGCCGGGGATCGTCAATACCCGGGCCCGGTATGCCGAGTCGATCGAAGAAGTGTGCTTTGTCGATTCCTCGGGCTGCGAATACTCGTACGAGATCCCGCGCTGCGGTTTCTCGGTGGTTGCCGTCGCCTCGCGGAACGGCGAGATGCAGATGGGCCGGGAGAGCAACTACACGATCCTGGGCCTCAACCTCCGCCACAGGCAGGAGATGGGAGAGAAAGCGGCACAGACCGCTCTCGCCCTCCTTGACGCAAAGGCGGCGAAGGGCGGCAGGATGCGGGCCGTGCTCGACCCCGAACTCGCCGGTGTCTTCGCCCACGAGGCGATCGGCCACGCGAGCGAGGGCGACCTGATCCAGGAGGGGAACTCCGTGCTTGCCGGGAAGACCGGGGAGAGCATCGGCAGTCCTCTCCTCACCATCGTCGACGACCCCTCCCTTCCGTACTTCGGTTTTGAGCCTGTGGACGCGGAGGGTGTCGCCGTCGGGAGGACCGAACTGATCCGGGGAGGCAGGGTGAACGCCTACATGCACTCCAGGCAAACCCTTGCCGCGGTCGGCAATGGCCTTGCCGGCCATGCCCGGGCCGAACCCGGCGAAGCGCCCCTGGTGCGGATGAGCAACACCTTCATCGAGGAAGGCGACGCCTCGTACGACGAGATCATTGCCGAGTGCCGGAACGGCGTGCTTTTGCAGGGTTCCCGCGGCGGCCAGGTCGACCCCGGCCGGGGTGTCTTCCAGTTCAACGCCGAGTATGGCTACATCATCGAGAACGGCGAGATCGGGACGATGGTCCGGGACGTCTCTCTCTCCGGGGATATCCTGGGTACCCTCCATGCGATCACGCTCCTCGGGAACGACCGGGAGATGCACGAGGGGTACTGTGGAAAAGGCGGGCAGAGCGTCCCGGTGAGCGACGGTTCGCCCCATGTGCTCCTTGAAGATGCGGTGGTGGGTGGCAATGGAACTGATTGATGCGATCCTCCGTGCCGGTGCGGCAAAGGCCGACGAGGTGGAGGTCTATATCTCCGAGGGGGAGTCTGTCTCCGCCGACCTGAAGCGCGACCGGATCGAGAATGCCGGGGGCTCGAAGGGCTTCGGCATCGGGATCAGGGTCGTCGTCGGCGGGCGCATCGGCGTCTCCTCGACTGCAAGCCCGAAGGACTGGGAGGCGTGCCTCGCCGCCGCCCTCGCAAGCGCCAGCCTCGCCCACCCGCAGGAGTGGGGCGGCCTTCCCGGCCCTGCCCCCCTCCCTGACGCCCCGCAGATCAACGACGCCTCTCTCCGCCTGGACGCGGGGACGGCGCGGTCGATCTGTATGGAGATGCTGGAGGGCGCCGCGGAGCACGACGCCGCGGTCACCGGCGGTTCGGCCTCCCTCGCACGGGGAAAGGTGACGATCGCGAACACTTCCGGCATCCTGTACGAGCAGGAGAGGACGAGCACGGGTTGTTCCCTGGAGTGCATCCACGAGCGCTCGACCGGGTTCGAGTTCGACGCATCCCCCTTCATGGACCTCGACCCCCGCCATGTCGGGGAACAGGCGGCCTTTTTCGCGGAGCACGGCGCCGACGCCGGCGAGATCGAGACCGGGGACTACGACCTTGTCCTCTCGCCTGTCGCCCTCTCCCAGTTCCTGGACTATGTCCTCGAACCCGCTCTCTCGGGGAGGAACGTCCATGCCGGGCGGTCCTGGCTTGCCGGGAAACTCGGCGAGACCTGCATCGGCGAGGAGATCTCGGTCTTCGACGACCCCTCCCGCCGGGGCCTGGGGAGCACGCGCTTCGACGCCGAAGGCGTGCCGGCCCGGAAGATCACCTTCTTCGACCACGGTGTCCTGGCCCACTATGCCTATGACCTGCGGACCGCCTACCGCTATGGCCAGGAGAGCACCGGCTCGGCGGTCAGGGCCGGGCCCGGCGGGGCACCTGCCATCGGCGTCCACACCATGGTCATCGACGGCCCGCGCGACACCGTCGACGACGACCGTGCGGTCTATGTGAACGACATTGTCGGGGCGCACACGGCCAACCCCCTCACCGGCGACTTCTCGGTCGAGCTCTCCAATGCCACCTGGATCGAGGGCGGCGAGTTCGGCGAACCAGTGCGGAGCGCCATGTTCGCGGGCAATGTCTTCGACCTCCTCGGCGCCGTGGCGGCGATCGGGAGGGAGGAGCGGCTCGTCGGAAGCGCCGTTCTCCCGGCGTTAAGGTTAAATAAGCAGCGTCTGATTGGTAAATAGATGATAGAAACCATCATTACCATCGCCGTGGTGATCGCGGTCGCCGCCCTCCTCTACTACTTCGTGAAGGAGGGAATGACCCTGATCATCAATGCCGTGGTCGGCCTCATCTGCCTGTACCTCATCAACATCTTCCACCTGATGGGCTACATCGGCGGGACCGACCTTGCCATCTCCTGGGCGACGGTGATCATCTGCGCCCTCGGCGGGGTGATCGGGGTGGTCCTCCTCGTCCTCCTCAACCTGATGGGGATCACCGTCTGAAATTCTTTTTTTCTCCGGGGATGCGTCCCTGTTCTTCTGTCGATGATTGGAAAAATATTTTGAATATGCTCTTGACTCTGGAGAATCGGGCATGAGTCGTGAACACGACTCAGGCATACCATATGAAATGTTTTTCATGGCAAATCATCCCAATACGGATCATAACCCTCTGTCATGTTGATGGAATGACCTGCATTTGTCTCTGTAAAATCCTGTTCTGGTGGTTGTGCCGGGGGGTTTCACTCGAAAATCAGAGATTTTCTCAAGGTCGCTATCGCTCCCTCCCCCCGGTCCCCCCAATCCTTGGGATAGAGGATGGATGGCAGTCCCCCTCCTTGGGATCTCGTGTTCACTCTTCCCCGGTCCTATCCTGATTTTGGAGGTCCGGGGGCAACGAGCGATAGCGAGTTCGAGAAATACGGGAAAATCGAAGATTTTCCTGTTCTGGCAAATCTTTGATTTGCCGTTGACCGGAGGTTTCGCTGATGACCGGAGGGAGTTTGAGAAGACCATCGGGTCTTCGCTGTAGTCCCCCGGCAGAGAGTGTGGGGAAAGGCGGCGGACCCGCCCTTACCACATGGAATCAAGAGGATATATCAATCGAAAAGAGGGGATCCAGTGAGATGCGGCGCCCCATCAACATGCGGGATCACGACGCACTCTTCTTGAAGCCCCTCAAAACACATTCGCTTCCGAGTACACCTGCACTCTGTCGCGCTGGATCTCGTACGGCTTGATCTCGCGCGAGTGGTTCGAGCCCCGCATCTTCACGACCTCGGCCGCCGGGTGGACCTCGGAGATCGAGGAGGGCCGCACGTACCGGAGGAGGATGACGGTGTCGGCCATGTACTCGATGAGGGCGTACTTGCTCGCATAGGGGTTGTTCTGGCTCGTCTCCGAGGTGAGGATGAGGCTGCACGCTTCGTCCCGCATCATCTCAACAAACCTGAAGAGTTCCTGCCGCCGCGTCGCTTCGTCGGTGAACAGGCCCTCGAAGAGGGAGATGGGGTCTATGACGACTCGTGTCGCCCCGAATTGCCTGATCAATCTTGGAAGCTCGTTTTTCATCTGGTTGACCGCCACGGTGAAGTCTGTCGGGTCGAGCTTGATCACAAAGAGGGAGGTGTCCCTGTAAGTGTCCAGGTCCCATCCCTTCCTCTCGATATCCTTGTAGATCATCTCGGCCCTTTCGTCGAGGGAGATGAAGACCGCCTTCTCCCCCTGCTTCAGCCCTTCATAGACGAACTGGAGGGCGAACGTCGTCTTTCCCGTACCATATGTCCCGACGATGGCGCA
>NZ_JAQVNX010000081.1:6953-9544 GCF_028702905.1 Methanofollis sp. | reverse complement strand
GCCTCCTCGACCTGAAGGTGAGGGCCGAGGTGGCCGAGGAGGAGGTCCCCCGCCTTGCCGGCGGCGACCTTGCCGGCCTCGACTATGTCGCCGAGTTCGGGCGGTTCCTGGGCGAGAAGCACCTCCCCCCGGAGAGGGAGGCGTATGTCCTCAAAAAGGGGCAGGAGGTCCTGAAGACGGTGATCAGGGAGCGTCAGGAGGGCGACGATGCTTCTCCATAAACTCGTCCTCCGCAACTTCAAGCGCTACCGGGACGAGGAGATCCTGTTCCGCGACGGGATCACCGGCATCGTCGGGAACAACGGCGCGGGCAAGAGCACGATCACCGACGCCGTCCTCTTCGCGCTGTACGGCGTGCAGGGCGGGGTCGACGGCGAGTACGTCGTCTCCTCCTTCGCCGGCCCGAAGGAGAAGTGCGAGGTCGTCCTGGAGTTCTCGGCCAGCGGCGAGGAGTATGTCGTCCAGCGGACCTTCAGGAAGACCGGGAGTTCCACCCAGCACAATGCCTCCCTCTTCATGGACGGGGGCGAGAAGCAGCTGGCCGAGGGGGTGAGCGCTGTCGCCGCGGAGGTGATGCGGGTCCTCGGCATGGGGCCGGCCGACTTCAGGAGCACGGTCTTTGCCGCCCAGAAGGACCTGCTCGCCCTCCTCGACGAGAGGCCGGCGGCCAGGCGGGAGTGGTTCATGAAGGCCCTCGGCATCGACTACCTGAAGGACGAGGGGCAGGCCGCCCTGAAGGAGGAGATCGACGCCGTCGAGGCGGACATCAGCCGTGCCGAGGGCGCCCTTTCCGTCCTCGACGAGGAGGCGCTGGAGAGCGGGCTGGAGATCTGCCGGGCAGATGCGAACTCTGCCCGGGCCGGGATGGAGGCCTGCACCGGGGCCCTGGTCTCTCTCTGTGCGGAGAGGGACGCGGCCGGTGCCGACCTCGCCGCCCTCGATGCGGCAGGCCGCGAGGCAGCGCGCCTCGGCGAGGCACAGGCCTCTGCCGTCAGGGAGAAAGAACGGTACGCGGCCGAGGCATCGGGGCTTGAGAAGGACATCAGCGATATTCGGGAACGCCTCGGCGAGTACGCGGCCCTCGCCGCGGCAGAGGAGGAGTACGCGGCCATCCTGAAGGCCTCTGAGGAGTGGGGCCGGAAGAAGCAGAGTCACGACCTCCTCTCGACACGTCTCTCCTCTCTCGGCGGCGAACGGCGACGCGAGGCCGATCGTCTCGACACCCTTGCACGCACGCTCGAAGGACTCGACGCCGACCTCGCCCGGTGCCGGGACCTTGCGCCCGTTGCCGCACGGCGGGACGAGGTGCTCGGGGCACGCGAGGCCTGTGCGGCCGACGAGATCAGGCACCGCGACCTTGCCGGGAGTGTCCGCGCCGCGGAGCAGCATGTCGCCGCGCTGGGGAGGGCGATGGCCGGACTCGTCCGGGAGGTCGGAGCTCTCAGGGAGAAAGACGCGGAGTGCGCCGACCTTGAGGCCGACCTTGCCGGGTACGACGACCTCCTCCAGGAGAAGGAGGCGCTCGACCTGGCCGCGGTCCATGCCCGCGAGGCCCTCCGCATCAGGGACGAGATCGCAACGGCGGAGAGGGAAGAGGCAGCGCTTCAGGCAACGGTCGAGGGCCTGAAAAAGGACGTAACGTCGGCCGGCGACCCTGCCTCGGACCTGAAGGCGGCCGGGGAGAGGAGGGACGACCTCACCCGCGCCCGCGCCGCCGCGGAGGCGAAGAAGAAGGCCTGCACCGAACAGGTAGAGTCTCTCAGGACGCACCTCGCGGAGGTTGCATCCCTCGGGCCTGACTCCCCCTGCCCCACCTGCCACCGCCCCCTTGGCGGACATTATGGGGGCCTTGTCGCCGACCTGGAGAGGACGGCGGCGGCAGGCGAGGAGGAGGCCCGCACCCTCGACAGGGAGATCGCCTGTATCGACAGGGATCTTGCCGCGGTGCAGGCCGGGATACGGGAGATCGAGGGCCGCCGCCAGGCCCTCCAGGACCTCCTGGCCGCGGCCGCCGTCGCGGTGGAGAGATGTGCGGACCAGAAGCGCCAGGTCGCCGCCCTCCGCGATCGCCTGGAAACCGAGGAACGCGCCGCCGGCACCTACGACCCCGCCCGTCACGCGGAGGTGGCCAGGCGCCTCGACGCCCTCTCCCGTCTCAAAGAGAGGTACGACAGGCTTTCCGGCGAGGCCGCCGCTCTCCCCTCGAAGGCCGGGGACCTGGAGGCCCTCGACGCCGAGGCCGCGACGGCGCTTGTCGCCGCCGAGGTCGCCCGCGCCGACTGCGAGGCCTTCGCCTACGACCCGAACCGGAAGGCCGCCCTCGACGAGGAGTACAGGCGTCTCGAACCCCTCTGGCAGGAGTACCTCGCATTGAAGACGAAGTGCGAGAGGCGTCCGCAGGTGGAGGCCGATCGCCGGGAGGTGAGTGCCGCCCTCGCCCGCATCGAAGGGTCGATCTTGGCGTGTACGGCGGAAAGGGACGAGGTCGGCTTCGACGAGGCCGGGTATGCCCGTCTCGCCGGGGAGAGGGAGGCGGCCGAAGAGAAGCACCGCCGGTACCTCGCGTGCGAGCGTGAGGCGGCCCGCCTCCC
>NZ_JAQVNX010000081.1:0-6853 GCF_028702905.1 Methanofollis sp. | reverse complement strand
GCGATCGCCCTCCGCATCGCCCTCTCCCGGTACCTCGCCGGCATGCGGGGCATGCACGACCCCGCCGTCCTGATCTTCGACGAGATCTTCGGCAGCCAGGACGAAGAGAGGCGGGCCAACCTGGTCAGGGCCCTCAGGACGCAGGAGGCCCACTTCCCCCAGATCTTCCTCATCTCCCATGTCGGCGAGGTCCAGGACGAGTTCGAGACGACCCTGCGGGTCGAACTCGGGCCCGGCCCCGAGAGCCACATCGAGGAGGCGGACAGGTGATCCCCCTCGACGAGGGCGACCTCGCCGGCATCATCGGCTATCTCGGGCAGATCCGCCCGGCAGACATGGCCTCGCGCTTTGCCCGCGCCGGCGGCTTTGACCTCTCCTCCTTCTCCTCCTGCGGCACGGGCTTTGGGGGCTCTGTCGCTGCGGTGGACGGGAGCAATGCCATGGTCCTTGAGACCGGGAGTTTCTCCGTCGTGCTCGTCCGTGCCGTCGAGACGACGTTCCTTGCCGGCCGGCGGGACCATGCCGGGGAGACGTCCCTCCGGGCCTTTCGGATCGGGCCGGAAGAAAAGAACACGGCCTATGAAACCCTCTACCAGGAGTGCTTCGAGGACACGCCCAGGGAACCCCTAGACAACGAGAACCTCTCCCGCGCCGCGGCCGCGTTCAGGGACACCCTCGAGTACTGGACGGCCCTCCGCCTCGCCGAGACCCTCGACCGGGGCGACGTCCTCCTCCTCGACGGCGCCCTGCGTGTCGATCACGAGAGCCACCGCCCTGTCCTCAAAATGATCCTCGACACAGCCCGGTCCCGCGGCGTCCTCGTCGCCGCGGTGACCAAGATGGCGTCGTCCACCTGGGGCGGCGGCATCCCCCTCGTCCCCGCGGCCGAGGCCCTTGCCCGCGACCTCGGGGTGGCAGGGGCATGGCACCTCGCCGTCCCGCCGTCTGTCCTGGACGCGGTGAGGTACCGCCAGTGGGACTTCAGCGCGACCTATGTCGCCTCCCTCCACCCCAGATCTCCCCGCGCCTTCAAGGTCGACCTCCCGGCAGGGACGCCGCCGGCGGCCGTCAGGGCCACCTTTGCCGCCCTCGCCTCCTATGCGGACGATGGAAGGGTCACCGGCTACCCCTTCCCCCTCTTCGACGCCCACCGTTTCGCGGCGATCGGGAAGGACCAGGTGGATATGGTCCGGCAGGCCCTCATCCGCCGCATGAGCGAGACGGGCATGACAAACGCGGATTTCCGCGCCTATTTCGGTGACTACCATGACACATTTGCATCCTATCGATAATGCCGACCCGGCCAAGTTCAGGCTCATCGGCGAGAAGGTCCTCTCGTACAGGTTCATCGTCCCCCATGACAGCAGGATCTTCGTCGGCGACCTCCTGAAGATCCGGGACGAGACGAAGGGCCTCACCTTCTTTGCGAAGGTGACCGAGATCTGCCACGACTGCAACTTCGCCGACCCGAAATGGGACACCCGCCCCCACACCGCGCACTTCTACGAACTGGGCGAGGACGTCTTCCTGGGCGTTGAGGCGGTGCCCCTCGGCTACCTCGACGGCGACGGCCGGTTCAGGAAACCGAACACCCTCCCCTCGAAGTTCTCCGAGGTCGTCGCCAACCCGACGGCCGACGACTTCGCCTTCCTGAAGGAGGAGATGGGCGAGATCGAGGTCGGCCTCCTGAAGACGGGCCAGGGCGTCGTCGAGGGGGTGCCGGTCGCCCTCCATGCAGAGGTGATGGCCCAGCACATGGGGGTCTTTGCGACCACAGGCATGGGCAAGAGCAACTTCATGAAGGTCTTCTCCGCCTCCTGCATGAAGGCGAAGCAATTCGGCATGCTCATCGTCGACCCGCACGGCGAGTACGCCACAGGCGGCCGCTCGTCCACAGGCGATGCGACAAAGGGCCTCATCCACGTCACCGCGGCCCTGGACGGACTGTCCGTCTTCACGATCGATGCCGAGAAGATGAAGACGTACCACCTCAACCGCCTCTGGCTCGAGTACGACGACATCAGGGCCTCCGACCTGAACATCCTCTTCGACCACTCGGAACCGCAGCACGACGCCCTCGAAATCCTTGAGGACGAGAAGGGGTCAGACCTCATCGCCTTTTTCCGGGAGACCGAGTTCGCCGATTTCGACAAGAAAGAGTACGTCGGGGACTTCGGGTGGATCGCGGACAAACTCCGGACCTCCCATCCCGGTCCCCTGAATGTCCTCAAGCGCCACTTTGATATCCTGACACGGGTGAACGGCCGGTTCTTCCGCGAAAGGGGTTCGTCCATCCCGGAGATCATGCGGGCCCTCGACGAGAACAGGGTCGTCCTCATCGACATCCCCGGCATGGGCGAGAGGAGCGAACTCTTCGTCCTCTCGGTGATCACCCGGCAGATCATGGAACGCCACAGGGAGTGGGGCGTCGGTCGGGATGAGAAGCCGCCGCAGGTCCTGATCGCGATCGAGGAGGCGCAGCGCGTCCTCGGCGCGGGCGGACGGCGGACCCAGGTCTTCAGGGAGGCTGCGATGGAGGGGCGCAAGTTCGGCGTCGGCCTCTGCGTCGTCACCCAGCAGCCGAAGAACATCGACCCCCGCGTCCTCGCCCAGTTGAACACCTTCGTGGTGATGGGGCTTGGCGACCGGGGCGACCGCGACACCATCGCAAGCAGCGCAAAACAGGACCTTTCAAAGATGGACACCGAGATCCAGACCCTCGACGCCGGCGAAGCGGTGATCTCTACCCTGAAGATCCCCTTCCCGGTGAGCACCAGGATCCATCTCTTCGACGATTATCTCAAGGAATGCAACAAAAGTGTACGCCCGTCTCCCGGGGAAGGACTGAAACGGGGCTTTTCCTGAAAGCCCCATCCTCTCCTTAACAATCCCTTGCGGGCTTTACTGTTCTTCTTTTTTGATCCGCCTGATCGAGACGCAGTTGACCACGGCATCGCCCGATACCACGTAGCGCTTGATCACAAGGCCCAGGATCTCGACCCTGTCCCCTTCCTGCACGTCTTCCTGCGGCGTGGTGAACATCTTCACCGTCATCTCGCCGCTGGTGTCCTCGACGATGTAGTGCGGCCTGTTGAGGTAGCGGAACTTCACCGTTTTGACGGTGCCGCGAAGCCTGACGGGCTTTCCGATCATGGCCATGGTGATTGCCCTGGCCCTGACGTCCTTTGCCTCCTTCTCATAGACCGGGACCAGGCCTGCGTACTGGCTCTGACTCATGTAATTGAGCACGCCCGGGATGATGAGGAGGAGGACGAGAGTCGGAATTCCCCAGATGAGGATCGAGAGGTCTCCTGTAAGAGCGACTGCAAAAACGACCAGAATGGTAAAAAATGCGAATACGGCCAGGGAAACGGCCGATATTCGCACATTGACATTCTTTATTTCCATTGTCTGCTCGGGTTTACTTGAGTGCGGCGATTTCCTTGCGGAAGGCGACCCAGTAGATAACACCGACGAAGAGCAGGCCACCGACGATGTTGCCGAGGGTGACGACGATGATGTTGTTCGTCCACATGGTTACCCAGCCGAGGTTGCTGAGGCCAGCGATACCTGCCGCCTGTTCAGCGGAGAGGTACGGCATTGTCAGGATGCCTGCGGGGATGAAGTACATGTTCGCGACACAGTGCTCGAAGCCGGTGGAAACGAAGGCCATGATCGGGAACCAGATACCGACAATCTTGCCGATCGCGTCGTCGGCGCAGATGCCGAGGAGGATGGCGAGGTTGACGAGCCAGTTACAACCGATGGCCTTGAGGAAGCAGGACCAGAGGGCTGCTGCGCCAAGATAAGAGGTCTTGCCTGCGGCGATAGCGACTGCATTGACGCCGAAGGCGTTTGCGGCACCGACGCCGGCGGCCGACCAGGAGGTCAGGGGGCCGTAGGCCATGATGTAGGCGTAGACAAGGGAACCGATGAGGTTGCCGATGTAGACCCAGAGCCAGAGATTGAGCACGCTTGCCCAGGAGACCTTGTGGATGAATGCCGCCATCGGGGCGAACATCGCGTCACCGGTGAAGAGTTCTGCGCCGGTCATGACGGTGATGATGAGGCCGACAGGGAAGACGGCGCCCAGGACAAGCTTGGCTATACCCGCACCGAGGAACGGTGCGACGCCGGTGGCGCAGACTGTTGCCAGTCCGGCACCCATGGCGATGTACGCACCGGACATGAACCCTCTCAGGATCATGTTCCATGCGGGCAGGGAAACCTTGTACTTCCCTGCATCGCCAGCCTTTGCGACGATTGCTACTGGAGGATGGAACACCATTTTTTTAACACCTCTAAACGTCCTACCTATACCGACACTATAAATCCTTTCTTGTATAGGTCAAACTAAAATACCCCGAAATCTTATTAAAATCTTTCTAATCGTTGCTGCGCATGGCTTTTCTTTGTCTGACACCTTTCAGCACCTGTCAGGGCCGGAGTAAACAATATGATCTTTACTCCTGCGTTATGTTAATAAGTATCATGCCGGGCCGTCCGCCTTTTCCCCCCCTGAGATGACCTGATGCCACTTCCCTGCCCTCCCTGGAGGCCGGATCGGGCATGGGCGCGCACCGGCCCCCGTGCCTCCCTATTTCCGGAGGATACGATGATTTCAGGACTATCAGGCAGTTTCGCGATATATTTTATGTTCTTTGTCCTGCAACAATATTCTGCATTATGTCAGACGGTGCCGCACCTGTACAGCGTATCTTTCTCATATCCGTGATCGTGGGAATAATTTCTGGAATCGGTGCCCTTTTGTTCTTCGAGGGCCTCAAGATCGGCACCTCCTTCTTCATGGAGACCATCGTCGGGTTCAACCTCCCCGAGGAGGGGCAGAGCATAGCCGAGATCTCACAATGGGCCCCGCCCGAGACGCCGTGGCTCATCCTCCCCGTGATCTGCTTTGGTGCCCTCCTCTCCGGCCTCCTCGTGTACACCTATGCCCCCGAGGCCGAGGGCCACGGGACGGACGCGGCGATCCGGGCCTTCCATGGCGAGGGGCGGATACGCCGCCGCATCCCCGTCCTCAAGGCCCTGACCGCGATCATCACCATCTCCACAGGCGGGAGTGCCGGGAGGGAGGGGCCGACCGCCCAGATGTCGGCGGGTTTCGGGTCCCTTGTCGCCGACCTCCTCGGCCTCTCCGAGAGGGAGCGGCGGATCGCCCTGGCGACAGGTATCGGCGCCGGTATAGGGACGATCTTCAAGGCCCCTCTCGGCGGCGCCATCCTTGCGGCCGAGGTGCTCTACAGCCGGGACTTCGAGTCCGATGCGATCATCCCGGGCTTCCTCGCCTCGGTCATCGGGTACGCGATCTTCGGTGCATTCGAGGGTTTCGAACCGGTCTTCTCGCCGGTCGCGGTCGAGTGGACGACCGGCCAGATCCCGTTCTTCCTCCTCCTCGGCGTGGTCTGCGCCGCGGTCGGCGTCCTCTATATCAGGACGTTCTACGGGACGAAACGCCTCTTTGCCGGGATCTTCGAGAGGTACCACCTCCCGAAGCATGTCAAGCCCCTCGCCGGGGCCTTCATCACCGGCAGCCTTGTCGTCGCCCTCGTCTACCTCTCGCCTGAGACCGCGGTCATCGGGCTTGCCGGCCTGGGTACCGGTTACGGCTTCATACAGCTCGCAATGTACTCGATGCTCCCCCTCTCGGTCCTCCTCTTCATCCCGTTCGTCAAGATCCTCACGACGTCCCTGACCATCGGGTCGGGCGGGAGCGGCGGCGTCTTCGCGCCCGGCCTGGTCATCGGCGGTGCGACCGGAGGGGCTGTCGGGATGGCCCTCCACACCTTCCTGCCCGGCCTGGTGCCCCTTGAACTGGTGCCTGGCTTTGTGGTCGTCGGCATGATCGCCCTCTTCGGGGCGATCTCGAACGCGCCCATCGCGGTGATGATCATGGTCGTGGAGATGACCGGCAACTTCTCCCTCTTCGTGCCCGCGATGGGCGCGGTGGCCGTCGCCCATGTGCTCACCGGCGAGGAGACGATCTTCGTGGAGCAGGTGCGGAACAAGTCCTTCTCCAATGCCCACCGCGGCGAGTTTGAGGTCGATATCCTGGAGAAGATCCGGGTGGCCGAGGTGATGGTCCCGCGTGACCGCGTGATCTCCCTCTCCCCTGCCGACGCCTGTTCGCAGGTCTTCTCCCTCATCACTTCGACGCACCACACCGGCTATCCGGTGCTCGACGGCGACCGCCTGGCCGGCATCATCACGACGAGGGACGTGCGCGAACTCCTGGCGGGCGGCGACCTCTCCCTCCCCGTGGGGGAGAGGATGACGAGGTCCCTGGTCTCGATACGCGAGGACCGGACCCTGGAGGAGGCCCTGCGCCTGATGATCGACCATGACATCCACCACCTGCCTGTGGTCTCGGCCGGCGACCCCGGGCGTCTTGCCGGGTTTATCACGCGGACAGACCTGATGCTCGCCCACAGTCAGGCGGTCGCCGCCCGTGCGCCGTGAGTGGGTCAGGCCCCCTTTTTTCCGGCTCTGGGGAATTTCTGGTACGGGGGCCGGTGGGTCCGCACTCTCCCTCATGGGATCGGAGGAGACGTCGGCCTGCGCAGGAGGATCTGCTTGCCGCGCCCTCCCGCGGGCTGTACCTGAACGCGTCGGTAAAGGGGAGGTACCCCTGTGCGAGGGTCGGGTGACGAAGGGGATACAAAAATGGAGTGGAAAAATTGTGCCCTGCTCTTCTCAGTGGATGACCTTCTTGATCTTCGTCCACTCATCCGCGGAGAGGTGCGCTCTGTCGTGTGCCTCCCGTGCGTGGTCGGCGATCTTCTTTTCCAGGTCGAACTCGTTCGCTTCGGACGCCTCGAAGGGGCATTTCAGCCCG
>NZ_JAQVNX010000080.1 GCF_028702905.1 Methanofollis sp. | reverse complement strand
TCTGCTCCCGGAGAGCAGGATAGACGATCTTCTGGAGGGCAGCGGAACCCTTCGGTTTCCCGAGTGTGTACACGACCGCAGAGACGTAGTTCATCCCCTCCGTGTAGGTCTGTACCGTCCGGTCAAGGAGATCGGTGTCGGGACAGTCCAGCTTGAGGATGACCGTCTTTGGGGTGAGCACATGTAATTATTTCACTCAAAAGTATTTGCAGTTATGTGTGTGAACCGCAATTCCTCCCCGGCCTAAAGACCGGGGACTCCTTGCGGAGGAAGTTGAATTTTTTAATAGAATACTGATTATGGGCACGGGATGTGCGGGCTGAAAGACCGTAGTCTGCGCGGAGGATAGGGGTGAGAGAAAGGCTGAACAATCGCGGTTGGGGATTCCAACCTCAAAATCGGATGCTGCTATGGGGATTCGAACCCCAGTCGCAGGAGTGAGAGTCCTGCATGATTGGCCGGTCTACACTATAGCAGCAATCGTTGGCACCTAAGTGCTCTACAATGTAGGATATGTCGGTATTTAACCGTTCCTGTCTGCGCCTCCCGATCCGGCCGCGTCCGTATCTCTGCGATAGACGCCGCGCGAGGACGCGCCGGCGTTCCCTATCCATGATCCTTATGTAGTCAGCTAACAGATCTATGAGGAATGAGTGGTCTTGAAGATGAGATCAAGGAGATCGAAGACGAACTCCAGCGCACGGTATACAACAAGGCCACATCCAAACACATCGGCCGCCTGAAGGCGAAGCTCGCCAGGATCAAGGACGAGGCTGTCCAGCGTGCGATGAAGTCATCGGGCACTGGAGATGGCTATTCGGTCAAGAAGTCCGGTGACGGGACGGTCGTGCTCGTCGGTTTCCCGTCTGTTGGTAAGTCCACGCTCCTGAACCAGCTCACCGGGCAGGAGAGCGAGGTCGCGGCCTATGCTTTCACCACCCTCACGGTCGTGCCCGGCATCCTGGAACACAGGGGTGCGAAGATCCAGGTCCTCGATATCCCTGGCCTCATCGCGGGTGCGGCGATGGGCAAGGGGCGCGGTAAGGAGGTCATCGCGGTGGTGCGGAGCGCCGACCTGATCCTCATTCTCGGCGACGTCTATAATGGCCGGCATATCGACGTCCTGATGCGGGAACTGTACGACGCAGGCATCAGGATCAACAAGCCGAGGCCCGACATCACCATCAAGAAGAGCGGGAACGGCGGTATCAGGCTCAGCTATGTCGGCGACGAGGCCCTCGACATCGAGGAGGTGCGGTCCATCCTCGCCGAGAACAAGGTCATGAATGCCGACGTCCTCATCCGCGGCAATGTCAACCAGGACGACTTCATCGACGCCATGATCGGCAACAGGATCTATGTCCCGGCCTTCATCGCGATCAACAAGGTCGACCTGGTCGACGAGAAGACGAGAAAGGAGATCGAGACCGACCTGGTCGAGCGCTTCAACGAGAAACCCCACATGATCTCGGCCCACTCCGGCTACAATGTCGAGGAGCTGAAGGACGCGATCTACGAGCACCTCGGTTTCATGCGCCTGTACATGAAGCCCCTCGGCGGTGCGGCCGATATGGACGAACCGCTGATCGTCAGGTCTGGCTCGACCGTCGAGGACGTCTGCCGCCGCCTCCACCGCGAGTTCGTGGACAAGTTCAGGTACGCGAAGATCTGGGGCACGTCGGTGAAGCACGACGCCCAGCGTGTCGGCCTCCAGCACACCCTTGCCGACAGCGACATCATCACGATCGTCACCAGGTTCTGAAGATCCTTCCGGTCAGGTGCCTCTGCCTGGCCTCGTGCACTTTTTTGTGTTTCTCATGCTCCCTTCGTTCGGACCTCGAAAACCTCAGGTCTTCGAGTAGTCCCCCGCGGCAGAGTCTCAGGGCGACGAAAGCAAATCCGCCTTTACTCCCGTCGCGTGATCGCCTCTTCAAGCAGGGCCAGGGGTGCGTCCGTCCTGATTCCTGTGCCCTCGTAGTGGGTCCGCGTCGCCTGGTAGCCCGCGTCCCGCAGGCGGTTGATCACGACGTCGATCGCGGGCGGCGAGGCCCGCAGTCCCTGGGCGACCCGGTGGTAGTCGTAGAAACTCGCGGTCGGGAGTTCCTCCGCGAGGAGAGGGAGGAGGCGGGAGAGGTAGGTCTCTGTCCCGAGGCCCATCGTCGGCAGGCGCTCGATCATCGCCGCGAGGGTGGCGGGGTCGTTCACCGCGCCGAGCCAGAGGGGACCGACCGGTCGCAGGACGGCCCCGCAGGAGGGGCAGGTCGCCGCCTCAGGGAGCATGCCTGCCTGCTCCTCGCGGTACAAGCAGTGAGGGCACTGCATCACGTAGCCGATCCGCTCCATGGTCTGGTCGGCATTTCGCACCCGCCCCCAGACCCGCAGGTTGAGGCGGACGAAGTGCTCGTGTGCGAAGCAGAAGATGGGTGTGATGCCCCGGTCGTACTTCACCATCTCCCGCGCCACAAAGCCGAGGAGGATGCGCAGCCCCACCTCGCGGTGATACTCGGTGTTCATGGGCCGCGCGAAGTACCGGCGCATGCCGGCCTTCAGGTGGGCCCCGCAGAGGGGGGCGGTGTCGGTCGCGGTCACGCAGAGGAAACGTTTTGCGCTCCGGCAGGCGGCGTCGGTGAAGGGGGCGGGCGTGCCGAAGGGGTCGAGGTCCACGGCGTCGAACCTCCTGGTGCTCATCAGGGCGTTGGCGTCCAGGCAGGTCACCTCGATCTCCCCGCCGACCCTGTCGGCATTCTCCCGGATCTCGGCCGCAGCCGCGGGGCTGATGTCGTTGACCGTCACCGGAATGCCGACCTCGTGGGCGACACGCAGGCCACGCGCGCCCATCGCCCCCATGGCGTCGAGGTAGTCTGAGGGCTGCACCACCGAGAGATAGAGCACCGTTGCGTCCCTGTTCGCCTCCATCCTCCGGTTATAAAAGATCGGGGCCGAACCCGGTGGGAAAGCGGCATTTTCATCCTGAACCGGCGCAAAAAACGTGGTCCTCCCCTCGGTGACCGGAACCTTCTCCATTGCGGGAGAAAAGTGGGCCTTCAAAACCTTAATACCTTCCCGGCGCCCACACTAGAGAGTATCATTGGGCTTGTGGCCTAGCCCGGACATGGCGTCAGCCTCCTAAGCTGAATGTCGGGGGTTCGAATCCCCCCAAGCCCGCTCCTTTTTCACGTCGCGATTGAACCATACATTTTTGTTTCTGCCGCCCTTTGATCGTTCATGGACCGGACTGCCCTTCTTGCCCTGCTCCTCTGTGCGGCCGCCCTTCTTGCCGGGTGCGTGACCGCCCCGGAAGCGCCCCAACCGGAGAAGAATTTTTCCGCGTACCCCACCCCCGCACCTCTGGCGGTGAACCTCTCCGCGCCGCAGTACCCCCTCCCCCTTGAGACGGCGAATGTCACCAACTGGCAGGAGGTCGACGCTGCTCTCTCCCTCGACCCCGGGGCCGAGACCCTCCTGTCGGCACACGGTTTCGTCGTCGTCGAAAACCCCCTCGGACCCGGCGGCGCGGACATGGTCAGGCCCTATGCCGCCCTGAAGGAGGAGGGAGTCCCGGTCTTTGTGAGTACCGACTCCCTCCTCCACATCTACCACATCCAGTTCGACGAGACGATGCGGGCGGTTGAGGAGGGGACATTGTACGACGACCTGTATGCCCTCGACTCCGCCCTCCTCAACAGGTCGATGGAGGCCTACGGACGGTCGGGCGGCGAGGCGAAGGAGGCGGCCCGGCGCAATGCGGTGTACTTCGGCGTGGCACAAAGCCTCCTCGCCCCTGATGCCCGGCAGGTCGGGGCCGGCACCGGGTTTGAGCCCGCAGATGTGAAACGCTACCGTGCGGCCGTCCCCGAGGAGATAAGGCCCGACGTGGAGGCCGAACTCCTCCTGATCCGCGGCCGTGCCGGTACCGACGCCTCGCCGCTCTTCAGGTACGAGGAGGACTACTCGCAGTACCTCCCCCGCGGCCACTACACCCGGTCGGAGAGGCTGAAGAACTATTTTCTGGCGATGATGTGGCATGGCCGGATGGCCTTCCTCCTCAACGGCACCCTCGTGACCCCTGAGGACGCGCGGGTCCAGACGATCGGCGCCGCCCAGGTCGCCGCCGCCCTTGCCGACGACCCGGCCCTGATGGAGAGGTGGGATCGGATCTATACGGCCACCTCCTTCTACGCGGGCTACTCAGACGACCTCGGCCCCCGCGACTATCTCGCGGCGATGGACGCCCTCTTCGGCGGCCCGAAGACCGACCTCTCGGCAGACGAGGTGGCGGCCCTCCAGCGCGAACTCGGCACGTACCGCGCCCCCGCGATCTACGGCGGGACCGCGGACTGCTATGCCTTTACCCCTGAAGAGGCACGCACCTGCCTCAATGCGACGCAGGGGTTCCGTTTCATGGGCCAGCGCTTCCTCCTCGACTCGTACATCTTCTCAGAACTCGTGTATCCGTACACCGGTGATTTCACCGGCACGGGCACGCCCTTCACCCTCCGCAGCGGCGGACGCTCCATCCCGACCGCCCTCGACGTGATGTCCCTCCTCGGCTCCGAGAGGGCCGACGCGATCCTGGATGAGAATGGCGACAGCCGGTACGAACACTATGACGCCATCGCCGGCCGCCTGGCCGGGGAACTCCCGCAGAACGAGAGCGCGTGGAACAGGAACCTTGCCATCGGCTGGCTCCACACCCTCCAGCCCCTCCTTGCCGGTTTCGGGGAGGGCTACCCGACCTTCATGCAGACGACGGCCTGGCAGGAGAAGGAACTCACCACTTCCCTCGCCTCATGGACAGAACTCCGCCGCGACACCATCCTGTACGCCAAGCAGAGTTACACGATGGGAAAGGGGATGGCCTACCGCCCGCCTGAACAGGAGGTCGCGGGGTACGTCGAGCCTGTGCCAGAACTCTATCACCGCCTCCTCGCCCTCACCGCGATGACCCGCGAGGGCCTTGGCGACCTCGGCGCCCTGGACGAGACCTCCGGGTCCCGCCTGCGTTCCCTCGAAGCCGTCCTCGCACGCCTGGAGGCGATCTCGGTGAAGGAACTCGAAGGCGAGGCCCTCACCCCTGACGACGAGGCCTTCATCAGGGGCGTCGCCTCCTCCCTCGACCAACTCGTCGTCGGCGTCGACGAAGACGGGATGACGACCGCTGTCGTCGCCGACGTGCACACAGACCCGTACGACAGCCTCGTCCTGGAGGAGGGGGTCGGGTATGTGAACCTGGTCGTCGTCGCCTGCCCCGGCCCTGACGGCCGGCCCTTCCTCGCGGCCGGCCCGGTCTTCTCGTACTACGAGTTCACCGTCCCCCTCTCGGGCAGACTCACCGACGAGGCCTGGCAGGAGGTGCTCGCCACCGACCCGCCCGCGAGGCCGGGATGGACGGTGGGCTACGCGGCGGTGAGGCGATGACGCGCTTCACTGCCGCTGTTCTTAGGCCCCCTTCTTGCCGTCATCGACGTTCGCACCGCCTTAGGGGTAATGATAGAGGTCATCCCAAAACTGATCATACCCTCTGTCCTGTCGATGGAATGATCGGTATTTGGTTCTGAAAAATCCTGTTCTTGTGTCTGTCCGGGGGGTTTCACCCCCCGGTTCCCCCACCATTACGATAGGGAGTGGATGGCAGTCTTCTTCGATATGCAGGGATTATCCTTCCCCCGTCCTATCCTATTTTCGGGGGTCCGGGGGCGTCAGTCCCCCGGCAAAGAGGTGGGGGAAGGCGGTGGTTTCGCATGACTCTTCATGGAATTCGGGAAGACATCGACCCGATCATGAAGTTTTCTCCCGAGCTCCCATGCAGAAATGGGGAGAGTGAACGAGAGTTTTGGGATATGCTCATAATCAAATCTTCAGAATAATGCTATGCAGAATTCTTGTTCTAGAGTGGTGCTAGCGGTGGCAAAGCCATTTCTCCCACCCATTGGGATAGGGAAGTTATGGCAGCCCCCCTCTTCTGAATGCAGTGTTCGCTCTTTCCCGACCTAATCCTGAGCGGGGGTTCGGGGGCTGCGAACGGAGTGAACACGAGAAAATCTCTGATTTTCGGCGTAGTCCCCCGGTGAACTGTATTGGGAAGGCGATGGTCGACACCACAACGCTTCGGGGTGACCTATTGTATCCGGTCACCGTCACCGTGGTGTGAGTATTGAAATACCTCCCCCTCACACCTCTTTTCCGAATGCACGGTTATGTCTCGATCACCCGCCCGGTCAACTCGGTCGTCGCCGGGCTTGCCGGGGTGCTCGGCTACCTCATCGCCACCGGAACGGTCACTCCGGAGTCCGCGTCCCTCATCGGGATCGTCGCCCTGATCACCGCCGCGGGCAATGTCATCAACGACTACTGCGACGCGGAGATCGACGCCGTCAACAGGCCTGACAGGCCGATACCCGCAGGGAAAGTCTCGCGCCGGGGCGCCCTCATCTATGCCGCCCTCCTCTTTGCGGCCGGCAACCTCCTCGCCCTGACGACAAACCTCTCCTGCCTTGCGATCGCCCTCTTCAACTCCGCCCTCCTGGTGCTGTACGCTGCACGCCTGAAGGGCATGCCCTTTGTCGGCAACCTGGCGGTCGCCTATCTCTCGGCCTCGATCTTCCTCTTCGGCGGCGCCCTTGCCGGGCCAGACGGCCTTGCGGCGAACCTCCCTGTTGCGGGGGTCACCTTCCTTGCGATGGTGGCGCGGGAAGTGCTCAAGGACGCCGAGGACGTGGAGGGCGACGCCGCCGGCGGGGCGCGGACCCTGCCGATGGTCCTCGGCATCCCCCGAACGATCGTCCTTGCCTTCGCCTTCGCCGCGGCCGCCATGGTCCTCTCCATGCTCCCGGTCTTCCGGTGGTGGGGCCTCCCGTACCTCCTTGCCATCGGCCTCCTCAATGCCGCCGTCCTCCTCGGCGCCGCAGGGGTGCGGGGGTGCACGACGCCGGCCTGCATCAGGTCGTCACGGGTCACCTCCACCCTGAAGAAAGGGATGTTCCTCTCCCTCCTCGTCTTTACGGCCGCTGCCGTCCTCCTCTGAGGGACGCAGATGGATTATCAGGTTTGCCCGGTGAATTGAGGGATTATAGGCTGGCCGGTGAGAGAAGATCACTTATACGGACACCTGATTTCATCATCCCTCATATAAACAAACCGAAAACTATTCTTCCCATGCACGGCATGATCGTGTTTACAGCATGAAGGTCTATCAGCGCGGGAACACCTACATCGCACCGAAAGGCTCTTATTTCGACGGGAACGTCCACATCCCCGGGGACTTCATCGTCCCGCCCGAGACCCATTTCTGGGGCCGCCTCGACGTCGACGGCTGCCTGGAACTCGGCCCCTCTTCGACCGTCGGCGGGGACGTCACCTGCCGGTCGGGTGTGATCGGTCGCGGGGTCAGGATCGGGGGGTCGCTCACGGTCGGGGAGGACGTGACCATCTCCGACGACGTCGTCCTGGGGTCTGTCTCTGCCGGAGGCGACATCATCCTGCGGCCTGGCATCAAGGTCGGCGAGGTGAGGAGCGAGGCCACAGTCTATGTCTATGGCAGTATCTCAAGCGAGAGCCTTGTCGGCAGGAACATAAAGGTCATTGCGAATCAGGCGCAGTGACCCCGGTGGAGGCGATCTCAAGGAGTTCGTCCCAGTTGAGGACGGTCTCCACGCACCCGTCCTTCATCGTGACAACGCCCATCACGACCATGCCGATGCGGTCGCAGAGTTCGAGCCCCTCCTTTACTTCCATCAGGCACCCGACACCGATGATCGCCTCGGGGCGGTACTTCTTTATGATCCTCTTCATGAAGGTGGAGCCCGGCACGATGAAGACCTGGTAGCCCATCGCCTGGAGACGGTCGATGTCCCTGCCGATATCGCACTGCCCGCACCGCCGGCAGGAGAGGCCCTCTGGCGTGAGGTGGGCCGGGCACCTGGCCGACCGCAGGCACTGCGGCAGGAAGATCGCCCGCTTTTCGACCGGAGTCTCCACAAAATTCTTCATGTTCATCGTGTTGTGGAGCCTGATGAAGAACTGGATGAGGTCCTTGTCGTCGAAGCCGAAGAACCTGCACATCCCCTTGATCATGCCCTCGAGGAGGACCATCCCACTCGTCATCAGGCGCGGGAAATAGAACTGCCCGCTCTGGATGGAGAGACCGGCGACGATCATCACCAGGACGGAACCGATGAGCATCCCGACGATCAGGAAGACCGTGATCTCTCCGATGAGCATCATCAGGTCGTTCCAGAGCGAGGCCGTGAAAAACATGGTAGGAGAATATGGGGGGATTATTTAAATATTCCCTGTATCTGGCATCCTGTCGTATGGTGGGTGGAGGACGCCGCGTTCTGTCATGATCGCCGAAACGAGGTCGAGGGGTGTTCTGTCGAAGGCGAAGTTCGTGCAGGGTACGCCTGCCGGGACTGTCCGCCTCCCGTTGAAAATAGCGATTTCGTCGCCGTTTCTCTCCTCGATCGTGACATCTGCGGCCCTGCGCCCGGTATCGAAGGTGGACACCGGTGCGGCGACGTAGAATGGGATGCCGTGGTGGCGGGCACAGACCGCGTGCATGTACGTGCCGATCTTGTTGAAGACGGCGTCCTGTGTGATCCTGTCCGCGCCGACGACGACGCAGTCGATCTCGCCCCTCTGCATCAGGAAGGCGGCGGTACTGTCTGTGATCACCCGCACAGGGATGCCGTCTTCATGGAGTTCGAAGGCGGTGAGGCGGGCCCCCTGGAGGAGGGGCCGCGTCTCGCAGGCGGTGACGGAGACTTTTTTCCCGCTCTCCAAGGCCGACCTGACGACGCCGAGGGCCGTCCCCCAGGTGGAGCAGGCGAGGGCGCCGGCATTGCAGTGGGTGAGGACACGGGCGCCGTCAGGGATGAGGGCCGCGCCGTTCTTCCCGAGGGCCCGGCAGCTCTCCTCGTCTTCGTGGGCGATGAGGTCGGCCTCCCTGACCGCGGCCTCGACGGCCTCGTCCACCGTCCCGGCGGCCCGCAGGGCGGCCATCGTCCTGTCAATCCCCCAACCTAGGTTCACCGCGGTCGGTCTGGTGGCCCGCAGGTACGCGGCGGCCTTCGCCACCTCCGCGGTGAAGGGGCCGTAGGCTGTTTCCGTGCTCGTCATCGCCGCGAGGGCGACGCCGTACGCCCCGGCGATGCCGAGTGCCGGGGCGCCCCGCACCTCCAGGCGGCGGATCGCGACGGCAAGACGCTCGACGTCGGTGCAGGCGACGACCTCCAACCTCTCCGGCAGGAGGGTCTGGTCGATGAAGCAGATGGCCTTGCCGTCCCGTTCAATGGTCCTCGGGATCATAGGCCGGCCTTCAGGGCGTCGGTGTACGCCCGCATGGCGGCCGCGCCGGCCATCGCCACGCTGTCGGGGATGTCTTTCGGGGCGGTGGCCGTCCCTGCCACATAGATGCCCGGCCTGATCGTCGCCACCGTGTTCATCTTCTCGTCCCTGGTGTGGACAAAGCCGGTCTCTTCCAGGGTGATGCCGAGGTACTCCGCAATCTCCTCCATCCCTGCCTGGGGCTCCATGCCGACGGAGAGGACGACGAGGTCTGGCTTCAGGAGTTCGACAGCGCCGGTCTCGGTGTTCTCGACCTGCATCTCCAGGCCGCCGTCTGTC
>NZ_JAQVNX010000079.1 GCF_028702905.1 Methanofollis sp. | reverse complement strand
TCTGCTCCCGGAGAGCAGGATAGACGATCTTCTGGAGGGCAGCGGAACCCTTCGGTTTCCCGAGTGTGTACACGACCGCAGAGACGTAGTTCATCCCCTCCGTGTAGGTCTGTACCGTCCGGTCAAGAAGATCGGAGTCAGGACAGTCCGTCTTGAGGATGACCGTCTTTGGGGTGAGCACATGTAATTATTTCACTCAAAAGTATTTGCAGTTATGTGTGTGAGCCGCAATTCCTCCCCGGCCTAAAGACCGGGGACTCCTTGCGGAGGAAGTTGAAACTCTTTCTGAAGAAAGATCCCGTCCGGGTGGCCGCACCCCCGCCCTTATACCGTACCTCTGGTGCTCAAAACCCACGTGGTGCCCCAAGAAACAACTGATAACACTCTCTCTGTGTGAGTTTTTGTTGTGAAAAGGGCAATTCCTCGCTGCACCTGTTGGCCGGGGTCTCCTTGCCCATTTAGAAATGAATACAGGTTACCGGGTTTTGTAGAATGAGTGAACTCGGATACACTGCCTTCCCCTTACAGATCATCGGGGGACTAATGCCCCCGGCAAAGACACTCCAGGAAAATGATCCAGAAGATCAGTTCTCCGGGTTTTCATGAGGCTTTGACTCTCATCGAGCACTCCATGATGAAGATGGAGAGGGCAAAACCACCTTCAGAAAGGTCCGCCCTATCGCAATCCCGGGAGCCCGGGGGCAGCGCCCCCGGCGCGAGCGTGCGGGAAGGCACGTTGACCAGACGAACTCCTCAGAACAATTTTCATGCGGTATGCCTGAGGCGTGCTCCTGACTCATGCCTGATTCTACAGAGACGGTTACTGCTCAACGTAATTCGGTCCGATTATCTGAAATTGATTTTCAGGTATACTCCGGGGCACTCACCGGAGGTACAGGGTCTACGCGTGGACGCCAGGTGGGTACTCCCTGTGGCCTCCGGAGAGGGTGTGTCCGTTCTCTCCTTTTCCTGTCGCCGCCCAGACGGCATCGATCAGTTTCTGGAAGAAACTATCTCCTTCGCTGACCTTCTTGATGATCCATCCCGCTCCCGCCGTCCGGGCACGGGAGGCCACGTCGCCGTGCCTGCCGCCGGTGATCAGGATATAGGGAAGGTCCATCCCGCGATACCTGAACTCTTCGAGGAGACGGATCCCATCCATCTCCGGCATCTCGAAATCAGAAATACATACATCAAAATGCTCGCTCTCCATCCTTTCCAGGGCCTCACGACCTTCGTGGGCGAGTGTGGTGCTGATCTCACCGGTACTTTCCAGAAAGAGTCCGATCACGTTCAGGAGGGTGGGATCATCGTCCACGATGAGGACGCGGATCTGCTCGTCTGTGTAGGGGGGCATTAGGGGGTAATTATTGTGTCGTGCATATAATCGTTCCTATAATTCCCGGATCCTGTATCAGAAAATACCCCTCGTATCCATCTCCCCATCAGGAAAGCTGCTCCATGTTTCGGGGAATGTCGATGACCCCGGTTTCCGGTAGATGATGACGAAAATCGTCGTAGTTTTCGTATGATTTATCTCTCATGGCGTCCATTTTCCTGTATGGTACGAAACGTTATTCTGGGCGCCCTCGCCCTCCTGTGCTGCGCCTGCATCCTTGGTGCGGGCTGCACCACGACCGGGCCGGCGCAGACGAACACGACCACTCCGGTGCCGGTGAACACCACCGCCCCTGTCACGCCGACGGAGACGGTCATCGGCATGCCCAACCCCGCCGCGGCATGGTGCCAGGAGCAGGGCTACACCTCTGAGACCAGGAAGGACGCGGCCGGCAACGAGTACGGCGTCTGCATCTTCGACAACGGCACCGAGGCCGACGAATGGGCGGTCTACCGTGCGGCAACCGGCGCCTTCAACAAGACGGCGAACGGGACCGCGGTCAACGCCACGGTGGGCGACATCGTCGGGATCAGTCTGACAGAAAACCCGACGACCGGGTACAGCTGGAACACGACCCTCTCCGCGGGCCTGACCCTCCTGAACGACACCTACACCGTTGATCCCCATGCCGAGGGCATGGTCGGCGTGGGCGGCACCCACCTCTGGCTTGTGCGTGCCGACGCCGCAGGGAACCAGACTTTCTCCGCCGTCTACAAGCGCTCCTGGGAGAACACGACCGGGACCGAGGACACCTTCTCCCTGACGCTGAAGGTCGCCTGATCCCCTCTCCCTTTTTTCCCCCTTCTAGACTTCCTGATTTTTCGCCGCCACCGCGGCACACTCGGAGAAATACTCCCCGGCCGCCGTGAGAAACCCATCCTTCTCGGCATAAAACTCCCGCGCGAGCAGGAAGATCCGGGAAGCATCCCCGACCGCCGTGTGCGGACTGATCCTGCCGTCATAGACCTCCGGCACCGGGTACCGGTAGTGGCGGGAGAGGATCTCCCCCTGTGCGTGGGCGAAATCGATGATACAGGAGGCGCGGTCGAGGGAGAGGACGTCTCTCATGCCGAGGGCCGCCCTGACCTCGTGCTGGAGATCGGTGCAGCGGTATCCCGAGAGGTCGAAACCCGCCCGTGCAAGGGCCTTCGTCTCCATGCCCCGCGCAAAGAACGCGAACCGCGAGATCTCGTCCTCGTCGCAGAGATCTCTCATAAAATCCCCGAGGTCGGTGAAGGACGCGGCCGCCACCTCTCGCGCCCGCCGCCACTCCCTGCCGCCCAGGCGGTGGGAGGGGTCGTACGGCATGCCGTCCTGCCCCTTCCCGGGATTTGCAACGCTCGTCTTGACGCCTGTCCGCACCCCCAGGGGGCCGATCCTGTTCTGCCAGACCTCGACCTCGATGTCGTACGCAAAAATCCTGCCGGCAAACGCGGGCATGTCGTCGTCCCGGCCGTAGACGACCGCACCGACTTCGATGGGCATGACGACGTTGCGGTGCGTCCCGTAGACGTGCCCAAACTCCATGTCGATGCAGGCGATGCGCCCGTCTTCGTGGTTCATTCTACTCGACAGGGACGAAGAGTTTCTTGCCTGCCCCGCACCTCGGGCAGACCCAGTCTTCGGGAAGTTTTTCAAAAGGTGTGTTCGGCTGGATATTCTGGGTGTGGTCCCCGCTTGCAGGGTTATAGATGTACCCGCACTTGGTGCACCTGTACATGTCCATGATTGCAAAGAAGGCCACCCATGATACTTATCCCTTTTGAGATCCGCGGAGAGGGCGGTACCAGACATGCATGCTCTCGCATCTCCCGCAGATCTGGGTGTTCCGGACAAGAGTGCCGCCATACCGGTACCCCGCGCCCGCAAAAAGGCGGTTGATGGGGTACCAACCGGCCCGGCAGATGGTATACGCCGTCTTCATCCCCCTCGCCACCATCTCCTCCTCCATCACCTGCAGCAGGGCCGCAGAAAGGCGGAGCCCGCGACAATCCTGCCGGACGGCGAAATCGGTCATCTCGACGTTCTCGCCGGTGCAGTCCATCTCGGCCGAGGACGCCGCCACGATCCTCCCGTCCCGTACGACGACAAAAAACCGTACGTCCTCTGCCATCACCTTCCTGATATGGTCCGGGTCCCCGATCGGGAAGGGATAGGTGACAAAAGTCTCCGCGTACAGGTGCGCGACCGCCGCGGCGTCCTCCGGCCGTGCTTCCCTGACCTGAAACCCGTCAGGAAGGTCTCTGCACCGTTCGGACGTTTCCCTGCCGAGGAGGGAGCGGTCGACACCGGCCGACGGGTCGCTCGCTCGCTCTGCGTCAAGGAACCTGGCCACGAAGAAACCGTCTTCCCGTCCGCGGTACAGCCCGGGCACCGTGGCCTCGACATGGTACCCCTCCCGGAGAAAGCCGTCGAGTGCCTGTGCCGGCACGCGCGCGATCACCTTCGTGTACCCCCGGCGTCCTGCCAGTTCGATCAAAAGGCCCGGCATCCCGTGCATGTCTCCCGCCGAGAGATGCATCAGATAGACGCGGTTGTTCGCCGGGCCGTGCTGGACCGTCGATTCCCCGATGACGGCGACCCGGTCAGGCATCGTTTCGCCGCTCCATTCTGTCCGTGTTCTCCGGGACCAGCGTGACGGTCGGATCGAGATCCGAGAGAAGGCTTGCGATCCCTGTGGTGCCCTGCTCCCGGGCACCTTCTTCCATCAGTTTGAGGCTGCACTCCGAGCAGTCTCCGTCGCAGTACGTCGGCCGGTAGTCCGCGGGCTCGGGATAGGTGGTGATAACACCCTCGTAATTCCTGAGCACCACCCTGGAGTCAGAACATGAGATCAGGTAGGTGGGCATCACCGGGATCTTGCCGCCGCCCCCCGGTGCGTCGATCACATAGGTCGGGACGGCAAAACCGCTCGTGTGACCGATGAGGTTCTCGATGATCTCCACCCCCTTTGCGACCGACGTCCTGAAGTGGGAGAGGCCCTCGCTGATATCGCACTGGTAAAGATAGTACGGGCGCACCCGGTTTTTGACGAGTTTATGTACGAGCGCCCGCTGAAGACGCGGACAGTCGTTGACATTGGCGAGGAGGACCGTCTGGTTTCCGAGGGGAATACCGGCGTCGGCGAGTTTTCCGAGGGCCTTCTCGGCCGTGGCGGTGATCTCCTTCGGATGGTTGAAGTGGGTGTTGATCCAGAGCGGGTGGTGGCGGGCGAGCATTTCGACAAGATCGTCTGTGACTCGTTGCGGGAGCACGACCGGGATGCGGGTGCCGATCCGCACCACCTCCACGTGATCGATGGCATCGAGTTCGGTGAGGATCCGATCGAGCATATCGTCCGGGAGCATGAGCGGGTCCCCTCCCGAGAGCAGGACGTCCCTGATCTCGGGGTGCGACCTGATGTATGCGATCCCCGCCGCGATCTCCCCGCGAGAAGGGATGGAATCCGTGTCTCCCACCTTCCGTTTTCTGGTGCAGTGCCTGCAGTACATCGCGCAGACATTGGAGACCAGAAAGAGCACCCGGTCCGGATACCGGTGGGTGATGCACGGGGCCGGGTGGTCGGCGTCCTCGGCCAGCGGGTCGGAGAGGTCGGACTCCTCGACGCTGAGTTCCCGGGTCGACGGGAAGCACTGCATGAAGACCGGGTCGTTCGTGTAGTCGTCTCGTTCAATGAGGGAAAGATAGTACGGCGTAACACGGAGAGGGAATTTTGCCACTGTCTCCTCAAGGGCGGCCCTCTCCTCCGGCGGAATGGTGATGCCGAGGGTTTTTTCAAATGTCGTGATGTCGCGGATTGCATGGCTGACCTGCCACTGCCAGTCGTTCCACCGTGCCACGGCGGTGTCGGCGTCGGTGCGCTCTGCATTCTTCTGCTCGGTCGTCGTGTCGGTAAGCATCGGAATTCTCCGCGGGATCTTTATTGCCGACTTATGATATAGTGGCTCCAATATTTATTTATACGATGATCTTTTCGAAACGGGGGTTTATGCCGTGATATCTGTCTATGGGGACATCGAAAAATGCCGATATATCGTCTTCAATTTTGGTGGGTGTAGCATCTCTGAAGGCAGATCTGCCGCTCGATTTATCGCCCGAACACGCCAACCTGTAGAGAGCGATGTACTACCACCTCATTCTTACCGACGCCTGCAACCTCTGCTGTTCGTACTGCCGTGCCAGGGACTTCGAGGAGATGGATCCCTGCGGGCGCGAGGTGGCGATCGAGGAGGACGTGCCCCCCGACCTCTCCTTCGACCTCTCCGATCTCTACCGCTTCCTCTCCGAGGACCGGGCGCCGACCCTCACTTTCTACGGCGGCGAACCGCTGCTGCGCCGCGACCTGATCCAGGAGGTCATGGACAACGCCCCTCCCGCCTGCCGGTTCATGGTCCAGACCAACGGCCTCCTCCTCGACCGTCTCGGCCCCGAGATTGTCAACCGTTTCTCGACGATACTGACCTCCGTCGACGGGCCCGCGGCCCTCACCGACGCCCACCGCGGTGCCGGGGTCTATGCGCGGGTGATGAAGAACGTGCGGACAATCCGTGCCGGCGGGTATGCGGGCGAGCTCATCGCCAGGATGACCGTCGCCGAGGACACCGAGATCGAGGAGGCGGTCCTCCACCTTGCCGACCTCCCGGACTTTACCTCCATCCACTGGCAGATCGACGCCAACTTCTGGGGCGACTACTCCCGGCGCGACTTTGCCGCCTGGATGGCGGAGTCGTACAACCCGGGCATACGCCGCCTTGTCGGGAGGTGGGTGGCGGCGATGCGCAAGGAGGGGCGGGTGCCCAGGTGGTACCCCTTCCTGGGGTGCATGGATGACCTCCTCCTCGGGCAGGGAAGCAGCCTCCGCTGCGGCTGCGGCTACGCGAACTACACGATCATGACAGACGGGACCGTCATCCCCTGCCCCTGCATGGTCGGGATGAAGGACTGGTACCTCGGCCATGTCTCCTCCGTCACCCCCCACGACCTCCCTGTCGTCCATGTCGGCGACCCCTGCACCTCCTGCAGCCTCAGGAGTTTCTGCGGCGGGCGGTGCCTGTACTCGAACATCCTCCTTCCCTGGCCCGAGGAAGGGCGGCGTCTTGTCTGCAGGACAGTGCAGAACCTCCACGACGCCCTGGCGTCGGCGCTTCCCGAGGTGCGGGGGCTCATTGCGGAGGGGAGGATCGCCGTCTCCGACTTCTCCTACGAACGCTTCAATGGCTGTGAGATCATTCCCTGATGGAAAGATTAAGACTGTTCAGGAGTGATATCACTCTGATGTCCCCCTCCCTCGACGACTCTATCGGGAACTTTGTCGCCGCCGACGGGAGTCCGACCTGCCGGGACACTGTTCGCTGCGGCGGGATCGAGGTGCCGCGCTATCAAAACGAGTTCTGGACGTCGCGGCAGCGTCAGGCCTCGTCTATTCATGAAGTCTCGTATCGAGCGTGTTTCAAGCCCCAGCTCCCCCGTTTCTTCATCGACCTCTTTACACGGGCCGGGGACGTCGTCTACGACCCTTTCAGCGGCCGGGGCACGACCGCGATCGAGGCGGCCCTCATGGGGCGGCGGGTGATCGCAAACGACATCAACCCCCTGAGTGCGGTCCTTGCGAGGCCGCGCCTCTCCCCGCCGTCTCTCGACGCGGTCGCCGAAAGGCTCGACGAGATCCCGCGGGTGCGGGGCGGGCGGGCCGGCACCGACCTCTCGATGTTCTATCACCCGAAGACCAGGGCCGAGATCGTCGCCCTCCGCCGGTACCTCCGTGACAGAGGGGAGGACGAGGACGACGCCGACCGCTGGATCAGGATGGTGGCGACGAACCGGCTCACCGGCCACTCGAAAGGTTTTTTCTCGGTCTACACCCTCCCCCCGAACCAGGCGGTCTCGCCGGAGAGCCAGCGGCGGATCAATGAGAAGAGGCGCCAGAAACCGGAGTACCGCGACACCCATGCCCTTATCCTGAAAAAGTCGCAGCAACTCCTGACGCGGATCTCCCCGGAGGAGGAGGCGGCCCTCAGGTGCGCGGGGACCGACGCCCTCTTCCTCACGGGCCGGGCCGACGAGACGCCCGCGATCCCGGACGCCTCCGTCGCTCTCACCGTCACCTCGCCGCCCTTCCTGGACATCGTGCAGTATGCGAAGGACAACTGGCTGCGGTGCTGGTTCAACGGCCTGGACGCCGCGGAGGTCGGGGCCGGGATCACGACGGCGCGGACCGTGGAGGAGTGGCAGGCGGTGATGGGCCGGGTCTTCGCCGAACTCTTCAGGGTGACGCGGCCGGGCGGCCGTGTCGCCTTCGAGGTCGGCGAGGTGCGGCACGGCCGCGTCGCCCTCGACGAGCATGTGGTCCCCCTCGGCGCCGGGGCCGGTTTTCTCCCCGAGGGGATCATGGTGAACAGCCAGGCCTTCACCAAGACCTCGAATATCTGGGGGATCGCGAACAATGCCGGCGGGACGAACACGAACCGCATCGTCCTCTTCAGAAAGCCCGAACGGGGCGGGAAGAGTGCGAAAAAATCCGCAGTTATCGATCCCGATATATAATGCCGTGTCCATGATCCTCCATGGACCGGTGGATACTCCTGCCCCTTGCCGGGGCCCTGCTGATCGTGTGTGTCTGGGGCCTCGCCCTCTTCCTCCCCGACGCGGGGGGAGGGGTGGACGAGAGCGGCCTGCGCACCTTTTCTTCCGATGCCGAGGTGATCGATTTCCTGAAAGAGCATGCGGCGACGTACCCGCCGGGCGGGTACGTGGACGGCGTCGTCCCTGATACGGCGCCGGCAGAGGCGCCCCGGACCCTCACCCCCACGATGGCCCCGACGGCCGGCGGTGCTGCCGATTACTCCTCGACGAACGTCCAGGTCGCCGGCGTGGACGAGGCCGACGTCGTCAAGAACGACGGGGAGTATCTCTATATCCTGAGGGAAGGGGAGTTCGTCATCGTCCGCGCTGTCCCGCCCGGCGAGGCGGAGGTCGTCGGCCGTGCGGCGGTGGACGGGTGGCCGCGGGCGCTCTTCCTCGCGGGCGACCGCCTTGTTGTCTTCACCGTGAAGACGGAGGACGACCTTGTCACCCCCGAGGGGAGCGCGGCGCCGGTGCCGGTGCACAGGGAGGTGACCGCCGCAGAGATCTGGTCGGTGGAGGACCGGGCGAACCCCCGTCTCCTCGACACCGTCACCGTCACCGGGGCCTACGAGGGTGCGCGGCTCATCGACGGCGAGGTCTGGCTCATGACCGCGGAGCGCCCCGACCCGCCTGTCTATCCTCTGCCCGAGGCCGGGGGCGTCCGTCCCTCGATCTACACTCCGCCGATCCCCCAGCGGTACTACACCTTCCACACCCTCGCCTCCTTCCCGGTGGCGGGCGGCCGCGAAGCGTCGGCGGTCTCCTTCCTCCTCGGCGACGGGGGGACGATGTACGTCTCGGCGAAGAACCTGTACCTCGCCTACTATGACGCCCCCGGCGGGAAGTCGGTCGTCCACCGCTTCGCCCTTGCGCCCGGCGGCGCCGCCTATGCGGCGACAGGCATGATCAACGGCACGGTGAAGAACCAGTTCTCGATGGACGAGGCGGGCGACACTCTCAGGGTGGCGACGACCTCCTTCCAGAACAACAGCACGAGCGGGGTCTACCTCCTCGACAGGGATCTGGAGGCCCGTGGCGCCCTCGAAGGGATCGCGCCGGGCGAGCGGATCTACGCGGCCCGCTTCATCGGCGACCGCCTCTACCTGGTCACCTTCAGGCAGATCGACCCCCTCTTCGTCATCGACCTCTCCGGGACGAAGCCCGCCGTCCTCGGCGCCCTGAAGATACCGGGCTACTCCGAGTACCTCCACCCCTGCGGCGACCACTGCCTCATCGGCGTCGGCAGGGAGACGGCGGTGAGTGAGTGGGGCGGCACCGTCAACGGCGGCCTGAAGGTCGCCCTCTTCGACGTCGGCAATGTCTCGGCCCCGACGGTCGTCGACACCGCGGTCATCGGCGGCCAGATGACCGGGTCGCCGGCCCTCGAGGACCATAAGGCCTTCTTCTTCGACGAGAGGCGCGGCGTCCTTGTCCTCCCGGTCTTCGATCACGGGCGGGAATACCCCGTCTCTTCCTCTCCCTGGAACGGGGCGTACGTCTTTACCGTCTCCGAAGGGGAGGGCATCGACCATATCGGGACCATTGCCCACGAACCGTCATGGGACGGGCGGGTGGAGAGGACGGTGCGCTTCGACGAGACCCTGGCCACGATCTCCGAACTCTCCGTCGTCCTGACCGACCTCCCGGACTGCACCCGCGCCGGGTCGGTCGTCCTGGGGGATTCGAGCGTGCTCCCGCCGCCGGTGGTGACCACCCCGCGGCCCCTGCCGCCGGAGATGGGGGGGTGACGGCCCTGTCGTCTTCCCCGCGTCGCATTCAATCCCATATTTTTATTGTCCCTGCCGGAGAGGTCTTCTGACGTTATGGTTATCGAGTATCCCGAACCCGCAGCCATATTGCAGGCCCTCCCCCTGCCTGTCGGCGTGATCGACCGGGACGGCCGCGTCATCCGGGCGAACCCCCTCTTTTCGTCGGTGCCGGACGACCTGCTCTCTTCGCCGGACTTCGCCGCGTTCCTCGCGCATGTGCGGGAGGAGGGTGCCGCGTCTGCAACCCTCTGCGTCGGTCCGGACTGCTTCGCGGCGAAGGGGCGGGTGGTGCCGGGGCCGGGCGGCCATGTCGTCGTCGCCCTCGTCCTCGACAGGGATGGAGGGCAGGGCGGGTGCCGTCTTGCCGTCCTCGCCGGCATCATGAGGGCCGCCACCGC
>NZ_JAQVNX010000078.1 GCF_028702905.1 Methanofollis sp. | reverse complement strand
GTCGTCGGTGATGACGGTGACGGCAGTGCCGCCTGCAAAGTCGATGCCGGGAGTTAACGGCATCCCTGTGCTCAGCCAGTTAAAAGTAAGGAGGCCGAGCGCCAGGAGAAGCAGAACGAGTGGTATCGTTACCATCTGCTTCGGCGGGTATTTGTTGACATCGTAGGTGACAAACCCCATAAGTATATACTCTGCCGTAGAAGGGATTAATATTTGGATATCCTCCCCTGTATTGCGTCTTTTTGGAGCGGAATAACTGTCCAATCCGTTCATTCGCGGGAGGCTTTTTTTCCTGATACCACGGCCGGGAGAGTCCGGAATAAAATAGCAAGATTAATATGGGGACCAATACCACACACAAATATGCGGTCGCCGGCCGACATCAAGAAAGAGATCGAGGCCCGCCTGAAGACATATCTTTCACGAGACAATACGGGCATCAGGCACGAAGTTCTAGCCTTTTTCGTCAGGATCAGGTCGACGACAATCCCCGATCTCTATGCGCTGCTCTCCCGGACCTTTACGGTCAGTTACCACTCCATCGCCTCGATGGTGGGGATCATCGCCTCGCGCATCGGGGTCCTGCGTGTGCGGCGGGACCCGGAGAGCACGAACGCCATCTACGAGATCAAGGACGATTACGTCGGCATGGTCACCCGCCTTCTCGACAGTGGATAGGCGGGGGATCACAACAGTTTTACCCTTTCCTGCATTGACGTATAAGGAATGATAAGGACCGGGAAAGAACCCTCGACCCCGAGGATAAAAGTCTCGGAAGAGGTTCTGTCATATGTTCAAACGCGGGGCTGCGATTTCAGGGTGTGTACGTCCTGCGGAGGCCCGATTTTGCTTCCGATCTCGGTCAAGCCCCAGAAAGCCACAGACGTGGTGGTGAAGGCCGGGTGTCACTGGATCTATATCTCCATGTACCAGGCGCCGTACCTTGACACCCTCGATATCGGCCTTGTGCCGGCCTACGACCTGGAGTGAGGATGTCGTTCGAGGAACTTCCCCATCAGGCAGATGTGCGGGTGCGGGTGCGGGCAGAGGACTGCAACGCCCTCTTTGCCGAGGCCGCCAGGGCAATGTTCTCCATCATGTACGTCACCTGCGACGAGGGAGAGATCGAGCGAAGCATTTCGGTCGCGTCCGACGACGTCCTGTCCCTGATGATCGATTTTCTCTCCGAACTCCTCTTCGTCTCGGAAGTGGACAGGGTCGTCTTCTCCTCCTTCGACGTCTCCATAACAGGCACGAGCCTTACGGCAACGGCCAGGGGAGAACCTTTCACCCGGGAGAAACATCTCGGCGGTATGGAGATCAAGGGGGTATCCTATTCGGGGCTGAAGATCTTCAGGGACGGGGAAGAGTTTTGTAGCGAGATACTCTTTGATGTGTGAGGTAGTCGGAAATGCTTGAAGGGATCAAGAAGATCAGCGAGGTCGAATGGGAGGTGCCGGTCGGTTATGTCCCGGGGATGCGGGTACCCGGCCGGTTCTTCCTCTCCGAAGACCTCTCGGAGACGCTGGAAGCGGGGGCGGTCCAGCAGCTCGCCAATGTCGCCACGCTCCCGGGCGTCGTCAGATATTCCCTTGCCATGCCCGACATCCACTCGGGTTACGGCTTTCCCATCGGGGGTGTCGCGGCCTTTGAAGAAGATACGGGCGTCGTCTCGCCGGGCGGGGTCGGTTATGATATCAACTGCGGCGTCCGCCTGATCACGACGCCTCTCACCGTCGCCGACATCACAAACCCGCGGGCCCTGATCGAAGAACTCTTCAGGACGGTGCCGACAGGCGTCGGTGCCGAGAGCACGATGCGCCTCTCCGAGGCCGATCTCGACGACCTGATGGCCGACGGGGTGGAGTGGGCGATAGACCACGGTTTCGGCATGACCGCCGATATCGAGCACTGCGAGGAGCAGGGGAGGATGAAGCAGGCGAACCCGGCCGCGGTGAGCAAGAAGGCCCGGCAGAGGGGCAGGCCGCAGTCCGGCACCCTCGGGTCGGGCAACCACTTCCTGGAAGTGCAGGCGGTGGACGCGGTCTTCGACCCTGAGGCGGCAAAGGCCTTCGGCCTTGAAGCAGGCCAGATCTGCTGCATGATCCACTGCGGGTCCCGCGGCCTCGGCCACCAGGTCTGCACAGACCACCTGCGGGTCCTCGAGTCGGCGACCCGGAAGTACGGCATCGAGATCCCGGACCGGCAACTCGCCTGCGCCCCTGTCCACTCCCCTGAAGGGGAAGCGTACTTCGGGGCGATGGCCGCGGCGGCGAACTATGCCTGGGTGAACAGGCAGGTGATCACCCACCAGGTACGCACGGTCTTCGCCCGCCTCTTCGGGATCGCCTACGAGGAGATGCCCCTCGTCTACGACGTCGCCCACAATGTCGCCAAGATGGAGGAGCACGCCGCCTATGGGAAGAGGCGGACGCTCTGCGTCCACAGGAAGGGCGCCACCCGCGCCTTCGGCCCCGGTCTCCACGACGTGCCGCAGGTCTACCGCGCGGTCGGTCAGCCGGTGATCATCCCGGGCAGCATGGGCAGTTCCTCCTATGTCCTCCACGGCACGGCGACGGCGATGGAGAGGACCTTCGGGAGCACCTGCCACGGTGCCGGCCGGGTCATGAGCCGCACAAAGGCCAAACACGCCACACCCGGCCGGGAGGTCAGGGAACAACTCCTGAAACAGGGGATCATCGTCAGGGCGACGAGCGACGCCTCGATCGCCGAGGAAGCCCCGGACGCGTACAAGGAGAGCGACAAGGTCGTCGACGTCGTCCGCCGGGCAGGGCTCTCCCTGCCTGTGGTCAGGCTCCACCCGATCGGGGTGATCAAGGGGTGACGGCAAAGGCGGCGATCCTCTGGGACGAACCGAACACCTTCAACAGGTTCGTCAACGAGTGTTGCGGCGTCAGCTGCGACCCCATCAACCAGCTGCTCGTGGCGTCTCCCTTCTACCGCGGGCGGTACGTCGCCCTCATCGTGCCGACCGGTTTTGCGAACCCCCGGTACTCCCGTCTCCTCCCGGCACTCCGCGCCGCTTCCCCGCGCATCAGGGCCTTCGTCGAGAACGGCGGGCACCTCCTGGTTTTCGGGGCGATGGACGAGAGGCCCGGGGCCTATGACTGGCTCCCCTTCAGGGTGGAGTACAGGCACGAGTTCAAGCAGAGGAAACTCGTCTTCCCTGCCGAGAGCGAGTACGCCGCGATCGTCGAGGACTACGACCCCGAGGCCGTCGAGACAGACGGCGTCTTCTCCGACGCCGACGCCGACGTGATCGCCGCCACGCCCGAAGGAGAGGCGGTCGTCCTTGCAAAGCAGATCGGCAAGGGCGTGGTCGTCGTCACCAGCATCCACGAGTACCCCTCCGCCCGGTTTGTCGGCACCTTCTGTACCGCGGAAAGAGAAACCTTATTTTAGAAGAGTGTAATGGAGAGTACAGGTGGAATAATGGACCAGTATATCATTTCCGCTTCATCCACGACAGACGACCTGACGCCGGTGGTGATGGCGGTCCATCTCCTTCTCAACAGGCTGCCGATAACGGCACGGTCACGGGCTGCGCCCGGGCTGCGTGTCGAGGAGGGGAGGGTGATCGACGATCACTATACCGGTCCGCTCCTCGAGGCCGCCATTGCAGAGAACAGGCTGAAAAAAGATGTGCCGCCGTCAGGCCCCTATAAGGGAGTGCCTGTCGTCGTCGCACCGGTGCGCGACAGCGCCGGCGAGGCGATCGGTGCGATCGGCGTCGTCGACATCACCGGGATCTTCGACCTCGCGACCCTGATGGAGCACCAGTCCGCGATCCTCCGGCAGGTCTGCGGAAAAGACCCCTGTCCTCTCCCCACAGAAGCGATCCCCGCAAAAAGGTAATAGCCATGAACGATGTTACTGAGAAGGTTCTAAAGATACTCGAATCAGCCGAAGACTCTATCACCGCTGAACAGATCAGCGAGGCTCTCGATATACCGGGGTCGTCGGTCGCACACCATATCAAGAGCCTGCGCGAGGCAGGGCACGACATCGAGTTCTCCCGGGGGTCTGGCTATCTCCTTGTCAGGGGCGGCGGGGCGATCACCTCCGGGGAGATCGAAAAGACGCTCAAGACCGCAGTGATGGGCCGGGACATCAGGTACCATGAGAGCGTCGGCTCGACGAACTGGGCGGCACGGAAACTCTGCACCGAAGAGAACCCTGCCGCCCTCCACGGCACCCTGGTCGTCGCCGAAGAACAGACCGGCGGCTTCGGGAGGATGGGCCGCGCCTGGGTCTCGCCGAAGGGTGGCATCTGGGCGAGCCTCATCCTGAAGCCGACGATACCGGTCGACTCCCTCTTCCTGATCACGATGGCGGCGGCCCTTGCGATCGCCCGGGCGATCCGCCGGAAGTACGACCTCGGCGCACTGATCAAGTGGCCGAACGACGTATATATCGGCGACAAAAAGGTTGCCGGGCTCCTTGTCGAACTCTCGACAGAGGGGGAGAATGTCAACTACTGTCTCCTCGGCATCGGCATCGACGCCAACGTGGACATCAGCGACCTCCCGCCCGACCTCCAGAAGACGGTCACGTCGGTGATGGCCGAACTCGGGCACGAGGTCGACCGCGCCTCCCTGCTCACGACGGTCCTGAAGGAGTTCGAGAGCAGGTACCAGATCCTGGAGAGCGGCGAGTACGACCCGATCATCAGGGAATGGAAGAGCCTTTCCCGCACCCTGGACAACCGCGTCTCGATCAGGACGATGCGAAAGACCTTCGAGGGCGTCGCTATCGACATCGATCAGCACGGCGCCCTGATCATCAGGCGGGACAACGGGCGGATCGAGAAGGTCGTGGCAGGCGACTGCATGCACCTCTGAGGGCGGGTCATGTACGGCAGCGAAGAGCGTTCCCGCATTATCGCAGAGTCCGCCGGCTTTGTCGCCCTGATAGCGGCGGGCTCCTGGGTCTCGATTCCCTTCGTCCCCGTGCCCCTCACCCTCCAGACCTTCTTCGTCCTCCTCGCGGGGGTGGTCATGAAGAGGTGGGCGGTGGTGCCCGCGGCCCTGTACCTCCTCCTCGGTCTCCTCGGCCTGCCCGTCTTCCACAACGGCACGGCGGGCATCGGCGTCCTGATGGGGCCGACAGGGGGTTTCATCGTCGGGTTCATCGCCGCGGCCCTTATCGCGGGCCTGGCGTACGAGAGAGACGCCGAGATGGTCAGGATCGCCGGCCTTGCCGCCGCCTCGATCGCGATCTACCTCTTCGGGGTCTCGTGGCTTGCATATTCGACCGGCATGGGACTTGTGGCCGCAACTCTCGTCGGGATGGTGCCCTTCCTCCCGGGCGACGCCGTCAAGGCGGCGGCCGCGTATATCGTCGGACGACGTCTGGCATGATCGAGATCGACGGCCTCGTCCACGGCATCCTCTCCATCCCCTCCCTCCGGGTCGACGAGGGGCACACCGCCCTCATCGGCCCGAACGGGAGCGGCAAATCAACTTTTCTCTCTCTCCTTTCCGGCATCGCTCTTCCTCTCCAGGGCAGGATCGCCATCGACGGCCGACAGCCGCGGCTGGTCGACGTCGGGTGGGTTCCTGAGTTCCCCGACCAGAGTATCCTCTTCACCCGCGTCGACGACGAGATAGCAAGTCCCTCCCGTTTCGCCGGTCTCCCCTGCAAGGAGGTGGAGAGACGGGTGGACGCGGCCGCCCGCCTGGTCGGGATCGAGGACCTCCTCCCCCGCACGGTCAGGGAACTCTCCGGGGGCGAACGGGCCCTGGTGGCCCTCGCGACCGCTCTCTCGACAGACCCCGAGGTGCTCGTCCTCGACGAGTTCGACTCCCACCTCGACGGCGAGACGGCCGGGGTCGTCGAAGAGGCCCTGGCAAAGTGCCGGTGCCGGTACTCCGTCCGCTGCACCCAGGACATGGCCGCCGCCGCACGGGCCGACACGGTGCTGTACCTGGAGAAGGGGCGGGTCGGCGAGATAGGCACGCCCGCCGCCGTCTTCGCCGCCCGCGAAGAGACCTGCTTCTATCCCCCCCTCTGGAGGATCATGCATGGACGTCAGGCTTGACTCTGTCCTCTTCAGGCGCGGCGCCTTCACCCTCACCTGCTCGGGCGTCTTTGGCGAGGGCGTCCACCTCGTCAGCGGCAGGGTGGGGAGCGGGAAGACGACCCTCGCCCTCCTCCTCGCGGGCCTTATCCGGCCGTCGGCAGGGACGGTCACCAGAGAGGGCATCGAGTCCCTCACCCTCTCCTTCCAGAACCCCGAATACCACGTCACCGAGGCGACGGTCGAGGCCGAGGTCCTCTCCTACGGCGCCGACCCGGTAGAGATCGCAAAAATCTGCGGCCTCGAAGACCGCCTGGGGGACGACCCCTTCGCCCTCTCCCGCGGCGAACTCAAGCGCCTCCACCTCGCCTGCATCCTTTCGGGCCGTCACAACCTCCTGGTCCTGGACGAACCCTTCAGTTCCCTCGACTGCGTCCAGAAGGGCCGCCTGTGCAGGGAGTTGAACGAGAGAAAAGGGGGCGTCACCGTCATCTTCACCCACGAGAGGCAGGTGCTCCCGCGGGCCGACTATCTCTGGGAGGTCGAGGAGGGAGAGGTCGTCTCTCTCGGCAGGGTGCCTGACGCCATCCCGGCATGGCGGCACGCCCCGCCGTACCTCAGGCACGCCCTCGACGCCGGCGTCGTGCCGGAGAACATCAGGTTCAGGGACGCGGTGGAGGCGCTATGCAGGACGCACGACTGAGACTCTTCTGCATCTTCGCCCTCTCCATCGCCGCCTTCCAGTCTGTGCAGGGGGCGGCCCTCGTCTATCTCTGGTGGGCGGCATTCAGCAGGAGAGGAGCGTCCCTCCCGCCGCGGACCGCCGGGGCCGTCGTCCTCCTCACCCTCGGCATCACCGCGGCCGCGACCGAGGTCACCGCGGGCGGCGGCCTCGCCTACTTCTTCCGCCTCGCGGCGGTCTTTCTCATCGCGTTCTGGGCGTACCGCGAACGCGTCCCCGGCGAACTCCTCGGCGCCGGCGCCTCCCTCTTCGGGAAAAAGTGGGGCTTCGACATCGGCCTTGCCGGCGAGATGGGGATGGAGGCGCTCGCCTCCCTGGAGGGTGACATCACACGGATGAGAATGGCCCTGCAACTGAAAGGGAAAGGCCGCGGCATCAGGGCCGTCGTCCCCCTCGGCCTCGGCCTCCTCCATGCACAGATGCAGAGGTCGACAGACCGCGCCTCCCTCCTTGCCGTGCGCGGCTACACCGGCGGGGGCTCGGTCTGCCCGGTATTCACCCGGACGAGAGCAGACAAATGCGCCGCTGCTCTTGCCGGAATTATCGTAATTCTCTCGTATGTACCTCTTAGTGATGTATTTATATGATCAGATTGAAAAATTGAGAGGCTTGAGGATATTTAAGAGCCCCGAGGTATTCAGATGAGTGCTGCCAGTTCTAAAAGGGTATATATCACCGATACGACGCTCAGGGATGCCCATCAGTCGCTCATCGCCACCCGCATGAGAACGGAGGACATGATCCCTCTGGCTCGGAAGATGGATGATGTGGGCTTTTTCTCCCTGGAAGCATGGGGGGGTGCGACCTTCGACAGCTGCATCCGCTTTCTCAACGACGATCCCTGGGAACGCCTGAGAGACCTGAAGGCCGAACTTACGAAGACGCCGATCCAGATGCTGCTGCGGGGGCAGAACCTGGTGGGCTACCGTCACTACCCCGACGATGTCGTGGAGCGTTTTGTCGATGCCGCCTATAAGAACGGCGTCGACATCTTCCGCGTCTTCGACGCCTTAAACGATATAAGAAACATGGACAAGGCCTTCACCAGCGTGAAGGCGGCAGGCGCACACCTGCAGGGGACAATTTCCTACACGACAAGCCCGGTGCACACCACGGCCACCTTCATCGATATGGCCGAGGAGATGGCGGCGCGTGACTGCGACTCCATCTGCATCAAGGACATGGCCGGGCTGATCATGCCCGAGGCCGCCCGCGAACTCATCGCGGGGATCAAGGAGAGGGTCGATATCCCGGTCTGCCTGCACTCCCACTCGACGAGCGGGATCGCGTCGATGAGTTACCAGGCGGCGATCGAGGCGGGCGTGGACATCCTTGACACGGCGATGTCGCCCTTCGCCCTCGGCACCTCGCAGCCCCCGACGGAGAGCGTGGTCGCCTCCCTCAGGGGGACGGCTCGGGACACCGGCATCGACCTGCACGCCCTCAGGGCGGTGCGGGACCTCTGCGTCGGCCTCAGGGAGAAGTACGGCGGTCTCCTCGACCCGATCTCCGAGAGGGTCGACAGCGACGTCCTCATCTACCAGCTCCCCGGCGGGATGATCTCGAACCTGGTCTCCCAGCTGAAGGAGCAGGACGCCCTCAACCGCATGGAGGAGGTGCTGACCGAACTGCCGAAGGTGCGTGCCGACCTCGGCTATCCTCCCCTCGTCACCCCGACCAGCCAGATCGTGGGGACGCAGGCGGTCCTGAACGTTCTGATGGGCAAGGAAAGGTACTCCAACGTCACGAAGGAGGTCAAGGACTATGTCCGCGGTCTGTACGGCAGGTCGCCGGCGCCGATCTCGCCCGAGATCAGGACTCTGATCATCGGCGACGAAGAGGTGATCACGGTGCGGCCCGCCGACCTCCTGGAGCCCGCCTACGAGAAGATGCGGGAGCAGGCGGTGAAGGAGGGCCTCGTGCGGAAGGAGGAGGACGTCCTCACCTATATCATGTACCCGGCGATCGCCCCCTCTTTCCTCCGTGGCGAGAGAAAGCCCGAGGCGATCCCGCAGAAGGTGCAGGCGGCGGCGAGCACCGCCGACATCCCGGGCTTCATGGAGGTGGAGGTCGACGGCGAGATCTTCTCCGTGCGGATCCTCTCTGTCGAGGGGAGTACGGTCGAGTCGGCCGCACCGTCTGCCGGCAAGGAGATCCCGCGGGGCGAGATCGTCGGCGGCATCAAGTCCAACATGCAGGGCATGGTCCTCGAAGTGCGGGTCTCGGCCGGCGCCGAGGTGCAGAAGGGCGACGTCCTCCTGGTCCTCGAAGCGATGAAGATGGAGAACCCGATCTATGCCCCTGCCGACGGCAAGGTCAGTGAGATCTTTGTGGATGCGGGAGACGTCGTCCAGAACGGGGACGTCCTGATGGTGGTCGAATAAACTCCCCTCTGTGTGGTCCTATGAGATATTTTGAGAAGGTGCTCATCGCAAACAGGGGCGAGATCGCCATCAGGGTGATGCGGGCCTGCCGCGAACTCGGGATCGAGACGGTCGCGATCTACTCGGCCCCGGACAAAAACGCCCTCCATGTAAAGTACGCGGACGAGGCCTTCTTTGTCGGCGAGGCCCCGCCGCAGAAGAGTTACCTGAACATGGAGAGGATCGCCGAGATCGCGACGATGTCGGGCGCCGAGGCGGTCCACCCTGGCTACGGGTTTCTGGCGGAGAACGCGAAGTTTGCAAAACTCGTCGAGGACGAGGGTCTCACCTACATCGGCCCGTCCTGGAAGACCATCGAGATGATGGGCTCGAAGATCGAGAGCAAGCAGACGATGCAGGCGGTGGGCGTGCCCGTCCTGCCCGGCACGCCTGGCGGGATCACGAGTCTCGACGAGGCGGCGAAGGTCGCGGAGGAGATCGGCTACCCGGTGATCGTGAAGGCGAGCGCGGGCGGCGGCGGCATCGGGATGCATGTCGTCAACTCCCCGGCAGAGCTGGAGGAGGCGATCGCAGGGAGCATGCGGATCGCGGCGTCGGCCTTCGGCGACCCGACGGTCTTTATCGAGAAGTATCTCACGAAGCCCCGCCACATCGAGTTCCAGGTGCTCGCGGACAGGTACGGGAAGACTCTCCACCTGTACGACCGCGAGTGCTCGATCCAGCGCCGTCACCAGAAACTGGTGGAGGAGGCGCCCTGCCCGATCATGACGGACGAGCTGCGGGAGAGGATGTCGGCCTCCGCGGTGACTGTCGCGAAGACGTCCCATTACAAGAATGCGGGCACGGTCGAGTTCCTGTACTCTGACGGGGACTACTACTTCATGGAGATGAACACCCGTCTCCAGGTGGAGCACACGATCACCGAGATGATCACGGGCATCGATATCGTGAAGCAGCAGATCGCGGTCGCCGCGGGGCAGGACCTCTCCTTCGACCAGGAGGACGTCTCGATCCGGGGGCACGCGATCGAGTGCCGGATCAATGCCGAGGACCCGCTGAACAATTTCCAGGCCGATCCGGGCAAGATCGTCCGGTACCGCTCGCCGGGCGGCCCCGGCATCAGGGTGGACTCAGGCATCCACATGGGCTACACGATCCCGCCGAACTACGACTCGATGATCTCGAAGCTCTGCGCCCACGGCCAGACGAGGATGGAGGCGATCGAGAGGATGCGCAGGGCGATCTACGAGTACGTCATCCTGGGCGTGAAGACGACCCTGCCCCTCCACCACGCGATCATGCACAACAGGGAGTTCGCGCTCGGCAACACGCACACCCACTTCCTCCAGGAGGAGCACATCGCCCAGAGTCTCCG
>NZ_JAQVNX010000077.1 GCF_028702905.1 Methanofollis sp. | reverse complement strand
CTCGGCGGTCGACCTCCTCAACGGGATCGCCCGCTATGCCGGTATGGAGGTGATCCATGTCCCGGGCGCGACCGGGTTCATCGACACCGACTACCAGGCGAAGGCGCGGTACGCCCTGGACGCGATCGAGCGCCTCGACTTCGTCTATGTCCATGTGGAGGCCCCTGACGAGGCCGGGCACATGGGCGGCGTCGAGGAGAAGGTGAAGGCGATCGAAGGGGTGGACGGTCTCATCGGCACCATCCTGGAGAACTTCGACGGCACGGTCGCGGTACTCCCCGACCACCCGACCCCGATCCGGCTGAAGACCCACACCAGGACGCCGGTGCCCTTCGCGATCCGCGGCGGCGTGCAGGACAGCACCGCCTGCTTCTCGGAGAAGGAGGCGGCGAAGGGTGGGTTCGGCCTGCACGAGGCCGCGGACTTCCTGCCCCTCCTCTTCGGGCGGAAGGCGGCGTGAAGGGCAGGATAGATTTTTCTTTTTTTCGGGTCGGGAGATTCCCTTCATGATCGGATCGATGTCTGCGGGACCACACGGAGAGCGCCGATCAACCGCCTTCCCAACAATCCTGACCGGGGGACTGCTCGAAGGTCTTCGACCTTCCCATGCTCACTTCGTTCGCACCTCGAAGACTTTGTCTTCTCGACTCCCTTCGGTCGTCCCCCTTGCGATTGGCCCAGGGAAGAGTGAACACGAGGTTCAGAGGGGGATATCGCCACTCACCTCCTATCCTGACACGGTACCCTCTCCAGAAAATTCTCCAGAGCCGCGTCGATGGAAACACCGGCGGCATTTTCACGCCCGAAAAAGTGTCGCACAGATCATTCAAAAGGGAAGCGGCATCAGCACCCTGCTTCATCATGGATCAGAGGGGGTAACTATCATCATCTGCCGCTGGCGGGTGTACTATAATATCCTCCCCATGGAATAATGTTCTGACCGTCCTGGGCCAGACCTCCGGGACACATGGCTGATGAAGATCATGGCATCATTTAATATCGCCGGAAAACTCCGGGAACTGGAGAAGGATGTCGGCACTCTCTCGCCGATGCAGAAGATCCTTCTCGGCACCGACGGTTCCGTGACCACTCTTCTGGAAAACGTGCTGGGCTGTGAGGTGACGGTGCAGACGCTCTCGCAGGAGGTGGTGCCTGCCGACGAACGCGTGGCGGCATCCCTCGGTATCCGTGCAGGAGAAGCGGTCAACCACCGGATCGTGACCCTGAACGAGAAGGAGAGCGGGAAGGCACTCCTGTACGCGGCGTCCGACACCCCGCTCTCCCGCCTCGACCCCTCATTCAAGGACGACCTGATGCGGGCTGACATCCCGATCGGGCGGATCATGCAGAAGCACCGGATCGAGGCGCGGCGCGAACTCGATGACGTGCGGATGTGCCGGGCAGGCACCGGCATCAGCGGCGTCTTCGGCATCTTCCGCCACGAACCCCTCCTCTCCCGCAGGTATCGGATCATCACCCGCGGAGAACCCCTGATCGCCATCAGGGAAACTTTCCCGTACTGCAACTTCACCGACGAGGCCAGGGTGATCGTGGAGGCCCCGGCACGGATCCATATGACCCTCATCGACATGAACGGGAGTTCGGGGAGGGTCGACGGCGGGATCGGCCTCTCGGTCGAGGACCCGGCCGTCGTCGTCGAGGCGAAAAAGAGCGACGGACTCACGGTGAGAGGAGAGGGGGAGAGCGCGGAGAGAGTGAAAAAGACCGCAGAAAAAGTCCTTGCCGCCCTCGGCGTCCGGGGAGGCGCCGAGATCACGCTCCACCGCACCTATCCCGGACACATCGGCCTCGGCAGCGGCACCCAGATCGCCCTCGCCACCGCCCGCGCCCTCACCGCCCTGTACCGGCCCATGGATGTCAGGGAGATCGCGGCGATCGCCGGGAGAGGCGGGACGTCGGGGATCGGGACCGCGGCATTCGAGTCGGGCGGCTTCATCATCGACGGCGGGCACAGTTTCGGCCCCTCGGGAGAGAAGTCGGACTTCAGGCCGTCGGCGGCCTCAGGCGGCGTGAGGCCCGCCCCCGTACTCTTCAGGCACCCCGTCCCCGAGAACTGGCAGATCCTCCTCGCCACCCCCGCCATTCCCGAGGGCGCGAACGGGAAGGCCGAGGTCGACATCTTCAGGCAGTACTGCCCGGTGCCCATCGGCGACGTGCAGGCGCTCTGCCACACGGTGCTGATGCAAATGCTCCCCGGCATCGTTGAGAAAGACCTCGACCTCTTCGGGACGGCGGTGAACGCGATCCAGGGCCTCGGGTTCAAACGTGTCGAACACAGCCTCCAGCCCCCTCTCATCCACGACCTCGTCGCCGCACTCAGGGCGACCGACGCCGCAGGAGTCGGCCTGAGTTCCTTCGGCCCGACTGTCTACGCGATCGGGGACACCGGCATGCAGGACGCCCTCGGGGCCGCGGAGGAGGCGATGGTAGAGACCGGCGGGACGGCGTTCCTCACCCGCGCCCGGAACCGCGGGGCGGAGGTCAGGGCATCCCCCTGAATCCCCGGACAAATATACACAGATATAGATATGCCGCCCATAGTAGAGTGAGTACCATGCCGGCAAAAAAGACTCTTACCCTTGGAATCACCGTCAACCTGGACAACTACGAGAACCTCCGCCTGGAGGTGAGCGGGGAGGTGGGATCGCAGGAGGACGCCGACGACCTCGCGAGCTTCCTCGACACCACCCTCGCCCGCCTTGGCAGGGGCGACGAAGCGACGGCCGAGCGTGTGGACGCCTACCGCCGCCGGGTCTTCTCGATGAAACCCGTCGAAGCGCCCCTGCCCCCGCAGCCCGAAGAGGGGGGCCAGACCGTCCTGGTCCCGATCGAGGCAGAGGAAGCGGAGGCCCCGGAGGCCGTGCCCGAACCGGCACCTGGCGCCGCCCCGGAACCCGCACCAGCACCACAGCCCGTCGCTGCCCCGGAACCAGAACCTACCGCCGCACCGGCACCAAAGCCCGAACAGCCGCAGGCCCCGACAGCGGCCGCCGCCTGTGAAGAGTGCGGCGAGCCCGTCACGAAGACCCAGAAACAGATGAGCAACCTCTTCCTGAACAAGACGCTCTGCAAGGCCTGTATGGACCGCCTGACTCACCACCAGTGAGGGAGGGTAAAAGTAAAGATCTACAGCCTATAAATAGAGAAAAATCGAGGAAATAGGTGATGACAAAGGATCTCCTCATGTGGGATGAGACACTCTTCAGGGACCCCGAGGTCTTCGAGATCGACTATGTCCCGGAGCAGTTCAACCACAGGGAGACGCAGATGCGGGAACTCGCCTTCCAGATCAGGCCGGGAGCGCGGGGCGGCCGGCCCCTGAACACGATCTGCAGGGGCCTGCCCGGCACCGGCAAGACGACGAGCGTGCGAAAACTCTTCGCCGAGATCGAGGCCGAGACCAAGAAACTCGTGCCCGTCTACGTCAACTGCGAGATCGACAACACGAAGTTCGCGGTCTTCGCCCAGATCTACCGGAAACTCTCCGGCCACCTGCCGCCTGCCTCCGGCACCTCCTTCAAGCAGGTCTTCGACGCCGTCGCCCGGATCCTCCAGAAGGAGGAGATCGTCCTGCTCGTCGCCCTCGACGACGCCAACTACCTCCTGTACGAGAACGAGATCAACCGGGTACTGTACGCCCTCCTCCGGTCGCACGAGTCCTATCCGGGCACCAGGATCGGCGTGATCGCGATCATCTCCGATATGAACGTCGACCTCTCGCGCGAGGTGGACCCGCGGGTCGCCTCGGTCTTCAGGCCGACAGAGATCTATTTCCCCCCGTACTCCGCGGACGAGGCCCGCCACATCCTCACCGAGAGGGTGATGAGCGGCCTGTACCCCGGCGTCCTCTCCGATGCGATGCTCGACCTGGTCGTCGAGCAGACGATGAAGAGCGGCGACCTGCGGGTCGGCCTCGACCTCCTCAAGCGTGCCGCCCTCAATGCCGAGAAGGACGCGAGAAAGAAGATCGAGGAGGACGACATCTGCCTGGCCTACCAGATCTCGAAGTACCTCCACCTCTCCTTCACCCTGCGGACCCTGAAGGACGAGGAAAAAGTCCTCTTAAAGACCATCGCAGGCATGAGCAGCGAAGGGAGAGAGATGAACGCGGGAGAGGTCTATACCCGTGCAAAAGAGGTGATGAAAATCGGCTATACCCGCTTCTACGAGATCGTCAAAAAGCTCGATGCGATGCGGCTGATCAACCTCGATTACAGGCAGGGACGGGGCCGAACGCGTGTTATCACGCTGCGATACGAGCCGCAACGCGTCCTCGAACTCCTGGCCTGAGCGATCGATTGGCAAGTCTTATCTATTCTCTCCGCGTTGTTTATGTGAATGGTGATATTTCCATGCTGAGCGTGAATGAACAGGCCCTTGACATTTTCAACGACATTTTCGAATATCCCGATGATTACAACGCGGCGTCCCATGAACTTGACAACGGCGCCAGGATCGTCGATGCAGGCGTCTCCGTTCCCGGCGGGTACCAGGCAGGCCGGACCTTCACCGAGATCTGCATGGGCGGCCTCGCCGACGTGAATCTCACGATGGGACAGATCAAGGGGATCCCGATGCCCTTCATCGAGGTCTCCACCGACTTCCCCTCGGTCTCCTGCCTCGGCGCCCAGAAGGCCGGCTGGACGATCAAGGTCGGCAACTACTTCGCGATGGGTTCAGGCCCGGCCCGCGCCCTCTCCCTCAAGCCGAAGCACACCTATGAGGTCATCGGATACGAGGACGAGTGCGACTCAGCCGTGATCTGCCTGGAGAGCGACCACCTCCCGAACGGCGAGGTCATGCAGACGATCGCCGACGCGTGCAAGGTGGACGTCGCCAACACCTGCGCCATCGTCGCCCCCACCTCCTCCATCGTCGGCTCGGTCCAGGTCGCCGGCCGTTGCGTGGAGACCGCAGTCTACAAGCTGAACGAACTCGGCTTCGACACCAGGAAGATCGTCGCCGGTTTCGGCACCGCCCCGGTCCCGCCGGTCCGCGGCGCCAAGCGTGCGATGGGTGTCACGAACGACGCCACCATCTACCACGGCCAGATCGCCCTCACCATGAATGCCCCGGAGATCAAGGACTACCTCGGGAAGATCCCGTCCAATACGTCCCAGGGCTACGGCAAGCCCTTCAACGAGATCTTCAAGGAAGCGGGCTACGACTTCTACAAGATCGACACGTCGCTCTTCTCCCCGGCAGATGTGGTCATCAACGAGATCTCCGAGGGCGTCGTCTATCATGTCGGCGAGGTCAACCCCGACGTGACCCTGCAGTCCTTCGGTCTCCAGTAATACTTTTTTTTTACAAAAAAAGGGGCATCATCATCCCCTATTACTCAGAGCCAGGTGACCATGGGCTTTATCCGCGCCGGCATCTCTGGACGCTCTCCGGGATAACCGAAGATCAACGGGGCGATGATCTCATAGCCTGCCGGTACCTCCAGCGCCCTCATCAGTTCAGGGCTGCCGGCGACCGGTCCGGCCGCACCGATCCAGCAACTCCCGATCCCCATCGCATGGGCGGCAAGCATCATGGTCCCGGCGCAGAGGGTGCAGTCATAGGTGCTGTACGGGTTCTTCTCGTTTCCGAGGACGAGGACGAGCACCGGGGCGCCGTAGAAGATCTCGAAGTCCTCCCTGGAGAGGAGGGCCAAAAACCCTACTGACGTCTCGTCGGTGGCTCCCTCCAGCATGGTGCGGAGGACCGGTTTGCAGTAGTCGGAGATCTGCTTCATCAGGCCGCGGTCCCTGACAACGATAAACCTCCATGGCTGGAGCCCCATGGCCGTCGGGGCGTGGACCCCGGCGTCGATGATCGCGGTGACGGTCTCCTCGTCGAGAGGTCGTTCCTCGTACGCCCTGATGCTCCGCCTTCCCCTGATGGCCGCGAGGACCATCTCAACGTCAGTCGGCATGGGTCGCCCTGCCGCACCGTGAGATATAATGTTTTGTCAGGTCCCGATCTGCTCCGGGATCAGGATATAGGAATGAAGCATCCGGAGAGGAACGGGGCCTGCCAGATCTTTATCCTCTCGAACAGAGGAGTGTGGCTGAGAGGTAACCGTCTATGACAGACCGGATCACGATAGGGAAAGACTTCAAGCCTGCCCCCCCGTTCAAGAGATAATATTTAGGCTCTGTAGAATTGGGCATGAGCCGAAAGCATGCTTCAGACATACCGCATGAAAAGATTTCACAGGAGGTCTTCGCTCGTGCCCCTGGACACACCTGGTACCAGAACCCCTCTCTGATCATATCCCCGAATAATTTCGATCTGATCATTCATCCGGATTGAAGCACATGTTCCAGACCGAACGGTTTTCTCCTGCCCGGGGGTCTCCCCCGGACCCCCACGACGAAGAGAGAGGGAGGACGGCAATCCTTTCTTCAGGATCTTCCATGCTGCCTTCCCGGCCCAACATTGAGCGGTTTCAAGCGGCTCGGAGGCACGGAGCCCATTCTTGCACCTCTCCTGTGCACGTCAGTCCACGCACTTCCTGCAAAGAGAAACCATTCGTTACGTTGTGTCGACATTCCGCTGAGAGGAGCGCCAGGGTCCCTGAAAAGCATCTGTGGAGCAACAAATACGATCAAAATCTATATACACCACGTAAATACGATTTTCTGTGATGGAAACATATCAGGAAAGACTCAATACTATTCGGGACTATTTAATTGAAAAAAATCCACAAAAGGTATCTATTTCTGCAATTGCAAGAAATCTTGGGATGCATCGAAGCACTGTCTCCAAATATCTGGAGATCATGCGATTTAACGGCCAGGTGACGATGGATCACTATGGGAAATCAAGGCTCTATACCATTTCAGAAAGAATCCCCACAATGTCCATGTTTGATCATACGGCCGACATCATCGTTGTTATGGACACCAATGCACGAATTCTCATGGCGAATAAAAGTTTTTTTACAAAATTCGACATAACACGGAAGAGAGAACTTATCGGCAACAATATTTTTGACATGAGACTGGATATTTTCTCTGACCTCTCAATCAAAAAAAATATTCACAGAATGGCCCATGGAGAGACGTTCCTCAATGAGATCCAGCATACTGATGAAAATACCGGCCAGATTTATACAATAACATTTATTCCAACAGTTTCTCTTGACGGAAACCAAAATATCATGATCAGTCTGCGGGATATCACCCGATATAAACAAACCGAAGAGGCACTTTTTGTCAGCGACGAAAAATTACGGACGATCTTTAAAAAAGTTCCGAGTGGCATCCTATTCTTCGATGAAGAGGGGAATATCATCAATGCAAATGCGGCATCCCTCAATCTAATAGGAGTGGAAAATTATCACGATTTGATAAATACAAATCTATTCAATCTCTTCTGCCAGAAAGGAAAGGTAAAAAAAGCAGCAATGCACGGAGAAATCGAAAAAATAGATCTAGTATGTGATTTTGAACTGTTACGAAGAAAGCACGTCCTGTCTTCCTCCAGATCGGGCAGAGCGTATTTCGAAGCAGTATTCACCCACATCGCAAGTGAAAATAAAGCCCGAGAGTATGCTGTCTTTTTCATAGATGTTACAGCAGATAGAATGGCAAAAAAAGAACTCAAATTTAATGAGTCGCGGTACCACTCGTTTTTTAATGGCACCTGCACCGGCGTGCTGATATATCAACCGGTCGATGATGGAGACGATTTCATCATCAAAGATGTCAACAAAGCCTTTGAAATTATATTACAGATAAAAAAAGAAGAAATAATCGGGAAAAAACTCTTTGAAACATTTCCGGACGGCCCGGTCAACACCGTGCGTGAAACGCTGAACAGGGTTAATATCAGTGGAATTCCAGAGATTAGCCACCCTCTGCAATATATCAGGAATGAAACGTCACCCTGGCTCACACACTTCGTATTTAAACTGCCGACAGGGGAGATCGCCTCGTTTATGATGAATCTCCCGGAGGAACTGAGCGCAGCGGTAACCTCTCAGAAAACAGATGTGGAGAATTCCTCTGGATCAATCTAGTGGCGAGTCAAGAACAAAAGGTCGCCAGGAGAATGTACCTGGACGAGAGAGATCTCTGGCCGTGGAAAATATTCTGTAATTTCTCACGATAAGAGCGCCAGGGACGACAACTCCCTCTTCATGATCTCCCCGCTGCCATGTCGCGATTGAGAGGGAGCAAGGATCCCTCAACACCCAGAAGATCTCCCCAGAACAATGTTCATGCGGTATGCCTGAGGCGTGCTCCCGACTCATGCCTGATTCTACACAGCTCAATCCCGAGGATTACTAAAAAGCCCAACTCTCAGGAGAACAAGGGCAATCACAACACAAACCGCCAGAATCCTATTGACCATCAATAAAAGCTACGATAATAAGGTACAAACGTGGACAAACAAAGTGTGTAGGACGAATTCTGCACAGAAACTGACGGAAGGCGTTACCGTATACATGGGCAGAGGAGATCCGAATTTCACTCTTGAAACCTTGCAAATTCCCGGGTGAATATCAGAACTCAACTCCATCCCTAGGATTGAGAAAAAGACTTCGTCAAATGAGTATTTGAACCTTTACGTGACTGTCCATGCCGACAATACCCCCCGTCAGAGGAGGAATTAACATGGAGACAAAGATTGGCTACGGTGTAACTCTGGAAAATTCTACTCCACGGGAAGCACTTGAACAGACAGTCAGAGCAGAGAACATCGGTTTTGATTCGGTATGGGTAGACGACCACTTCCACCCCTGGCACCACACGAATGCCGAGTGTGGGCAGTCCTGGGTATGGATGGGCGCAGCACTTCAGGCGACAAAGAAGATCTTCATGTCCACCTGTATCACCTGTCCGATCCTGCGCTACCAGCCGGCAATTGTCGCCCAGGCATTTGCAACAATGCGCCAGATGTATCCGGGAAGAGTGGGACTTGCCGTCGGTTCCGGCGAGGCCATGAATGAAGTCCCGGTTGTCGGCAAATGGCCAAGTGGAGCCGAACGCCGGGCAATGACTGTCGAGGCCGTCGAAGTGATGCGGAAGCTCTGGGAAAGCGACGAAAACGTCACCTTCAAGGGCGATTATTACTCCCTCGACAAGGCGTTCCTGTACACAAAGCCCGAAGATGAGGTTCCCCTCTACTTCAGTGGAATTGGCCCGATCGGATCGTATGTTGCCGGACAACACGGCGACCACCTTATTACAGTGATTTCTCCGCCGGATCATCTGAAGAACGTTACCCTGCCAAACTTTGAAAAGGGTGCGAGAGATGCGGGGAAGAATCCGGACGAAATGGAGCGCACAATGACGCTCTTCTACTCCATCGATCCCGACTACGAGAAGGCCCTCGATGCCCTGGACTTCTGGTGCGGAGCACTGGCACCTGCCATGGTAACGTACAAGGTCTATGATTCACGAGAAATTGAGATGCACGGCAACCTTATGAGCCGTGAAGCAAAGGAAGCGTCCTTCGTCATAGCAACCGACCCGGAAGATCTGATCAAGAAGATCGAGGTCTACAAGGATATCGGGATGAACCACTTCGCTCTTTCAAACTCCAGCCCTGACGTGAACTACGGCATCGACGTATTCAAAGAAATCATTCCACACCTCAAGGACTGAACCGCAGGGTGTACGGAAAATCTTCATATTTTTTGCTCCGTGGAAATCCTTGACTGAAGGGGGGTTGCCGAACCTCGGAAACACTCCATGTTTCTCACCCCCTTCCGGTTCCCGGATCGTCACCACGGAGGATAGGGGCGGAGGAGTGCCCGGAACGATCAATTCTGAAGGATTACTATGAATATGATCCTTTATCCGGGAATCAGGGGACAGCGCACCCAGCGCGAGCGTGAGGGAAGACATGTCGATCAGACGGGCCGCCCCTCCAGAAGGATTTGAGTCTGCCGTCTCGCACCGGTCCCTGTCAGGGCGGGCAGGAGGCGTTCGTCGCAGAACTGTGGGGGATTAGAGACCTGCTTGAGAAGATGGCCGGCAGGTGACCAGCACGATCTTTCTTCCCATCACAGGGGAGAGAGTCTCGATGAAGGTGGTTCGGGCGCATCGAGATCATTCTATGTCTACCGATATGCCCTTCCGACCACGTCTCATATACTGGTTCGGCGGCGACCATACCTTGATGTGGCCGGAGGAGTAAATCTGCACATGACGGGTCCCATCACAATCGGGGAGGACTTCAAGCCAGCCCCGCAGTTCAAGACATATTATTTCCTCTATCTTTTCCTTACGACTCTGCTCGCGGCTGTCTTCATCCTCTTCCCGGTCTTCCTTGCCGACGAACCGGTGCTCAACACTCTCTTTGCCGGGGGTCTGATCGCGGTCGTCATCTTTGTGGCGGTCTGGATCCCTCTCTACTACCGGAGCGTGGTCTACCACCTCGGCGGGACAGAGATGACCTGGAAGAGGGGTGTCTGGTTCAGGGGGACGGGCATCGTGCCGTACAACAGGATCACGAATGTCGATATCGTGCAGGGGCCGCTGATGCGGGTCTTCGGCATCTCCGACCTCCGCATCCAGACGGCCGGGTACTCGGCCCAGGCCCAGGCCGAGATCCGCATCCAGGGTGTCGAGGAGCCCGAGGAGGTGCGGGAACTGATCATGGCCCAGGTCCGCGGCAGGCCGCCGGTGGCGGCGACGACAGGGGGCGAGGAGACTGTCCCGGCACCCGAGGACGCGGTGCTCGCCGAACTGCAGGCGATCCGCCGGGTGCTTGAGGGGATGACAGAGAAGAAGGAGTGAATTTTCCCCCCTTTTT